>JAYTBF010000383.1:0-6421 GCA_043737175.1 Burkholderiales bacterium | reverse complement strand
GTGAAGACCATATGTGGACGCCGGATGCGATCGCAAAATTGCAGCATGCCACCCGCGCCAATTCGTACGACACCTATAAAGAATACGCTAACATCATCAACGACCAATCACGTCGCCATATGACCTTGCGTGGTCTGTTTGAAATTCGACCGTCCGCCGATCCGGTGCCGATCGATGAAGTCGAGTCTGCAAAGGAAATCGTCAAACGTTTTGCCACCGGCGCCATGTCGCTGGGCTCGATTTCAACCGAGGCCCATGCAACTCTGGCCGTTGCCATGAACCGTATTGGCGGCAAATCAAACACCGGTGAAGGCGGCGAAGACCCGCGTCGTTTTATTCCCATCGCGCAAGATGGTGAGTCCCTCAAAAGTAAGTTAGGCGACGCCGTTGTTGCCGACGTGGCGAGTAACCCGCTCAAAAAAGGCGATTCACTGCGCTCAAAAATCAAACAAGTTGCCTCGGCACGTTTTGGTGTCACCGCCGAGTATCTGCAGTCCGCCGAACAAATCCAAATTAAGATGGCGCAAGGGGCCAAACCCGGCGAAGGCGGCCAATTGCCCGGCCATAAAGTGTCCGCGTACATCGGTCAATTGCGTTATTCCACGCCGGGGGTTGAGCTGATTTCTCCACCACCGCATCACGATATTTATTCGATTGAGGATTTGGCGCAATTGATTCACGATTTAAAAAACGCCAACAGTCGTGCATCCATTTCCGTCAAGCTGGTGTCCGAAGTCGGCGTCGGCACGGTTGCCGCCGGTGTGGCCAAGGCCAAGGCGGACCACATTACCATCGCCGGCCACGATGGTGGTACCGGTGCATCACCGGTTTCATCGATCAAACACGCCGGTACGCCGTGGGAATTGGGACTGGCTGAAACTCAGCAAACGCTGGTGTTAAACCGATTGCGCGGGCGTATTGCGTTACAAGTGGATGGTCAACTCAAAACCGGGCGCGATGTGGTCATCGGTGCGTTATTGGGCGCAGACGAATTTGGCTTTGCCACCGCACCATTGGTGGTTGAAGGCTGCATCATGATGCGTAAATGCCACCTCAACACCTGTCCGGTGGGTGTGGCCACGCAAGACCCGTTGTTGCGCCAAAAATTCTCCGGGCAACCCGAACACGTCGTCAATTATTTTTTCTTTGTCGCCGAGGAAGTTCGCGAAATTATGGCGAGCCTGGGCATTCGGTCCTTTAATGAATTGATCGGGCGCGCCGATTTGCTGAACACTGCCGCCGGTGTTGCGCATTGGAAAGCCAAGCGGCTCGATTTCACAAAAATATTCCACCTGCCCGCCATGCCACCCGAAGTGTCCCGCTTGCATACGGAAACGCAGGATCACGGCCTCGAAGGTGCGCTTGACAACAAATTGATTGCCGAGGCGCAAGCCGCGCTCGACAAAAAAGAAAATGTCGTCATTCACTCCGACATTCGCAATCTCAACCGCACCGTTGGCACGATGTTGTCCGGCGAAGTGGCGAACCGTTATGGCCATGCGGGCCTGCCGGACAACACCATCACCATTAAACTCAAGGGCACGGCCGGCCAAAGCTTCGGCGCGTTTCTGGCGCACGGTGTCACGTTGGACTTGACCGGGCAGGCCAACGACTATGTCGGCAAAGGACTCAGCGGCGGGAAAATTTTTGTGCGGCCGCATGCAGCATTCAAGGGTGACCCAATCGAAAACATTATTGTCGGCAACACCGTCTTGTATGGCGCGATTGCCGGTGAGGCGTATTTTCGCGGCGTTGCTGGTGAACGTTTCTGTGTGCGCAATTCGGGTGCATCGTCGGTTGTCGAGGGCACTGGTGACCACGGCTGTGAATACATGACGGGTGGCACGGTGGCGGTGCTGGGAAAAACCGGCCGCAACTTTGCGGCAGGCATGTCTGGTGGCGTGGCTTATGTGTTGGATGAAGACGGCCTATTCAACAAGCGTTGCAATATGGCGATGGTCACTATCGAGCCACTCGCCGACAAACCATTGGTCGACTCCCATCTCGGCAAGGCTGACACCGACATCTTGTTATCAATGATCGAGCGGCACGCCCGCCACACCGGCAGCGAACGCGCCAAGACAATTTTGGCCAATTGGGCGGTATGGCTTCCTAAATTTGTCAAGGTGATGCCAACCGAATACCGTCGGGCGTTAACAGAGCAAGCCGCCAAAAATACAAATTCGTCCGCGCAAAAAGTCGCCGCATAGGAATAGAGCAAACATGGGAAAAATCACCGGATTCATCGAATTTGAGCGTCTCAACGAGCCTGCGCTGGCCATCGGCGAGCGCGTCAAAAATTATCAGGAGTTTGTGTTGCATCTAAACGATGCCGATGCCAAACAGCAGAGTGCGCGTTGTATGGATTGTGGCATTCCATTCTGCCAGTCCGGCTGTCCGGTCAACAACATCATTCCTGACTTTAATGATTTGGTGTTTCGCCAAAATTGGCGGGAGGCGTTGGTTACCCTGCACTCAACCAACAATTTTCCGGAGTTCACCGGGCGTGTTTGCCCGGCACCTTGTGAAGCGGCCTGCACACTCAACATCAATGACGATGCCGTCGGCATCAAATCGATTGAGCACGCCATCATCGACAAGGGCTGGGAAATGGGCTGGGTGGTGCCGCAACCGCCGACGAAAAAATCTGGCAAACGCGTGGCGATCGTCGGCTCCGGGCCGGCCGGTTTGGCGGCCGCGCAACAGCTCGCCAGAGTTGGCCATGACGTGATTGTGTTCGAAAAGAATGATCGCATCGGTGGCTTGTTACGCTACGGCATTCCGGATTTCAAAATGGAAAAATCCCACATTGATCGACGTGTGGCGCAAATGCAGGCAGAAGGAGTGCAATTTCGCCTCAATCAAAACATTGGCGTCAATACGCCGGCCAATGTTTTGATGGCCGATTTTGACGCGATTGTGTTGGCGGGCGGTGCCGAGTGGCCGCGTGATTTGCCGGTGCCGGGGCGGGAATTGCAAGGCGTACATTTCGCCATGGATTTTTTGCCGCAGCAAAACAAAGTTGTCGCTGGTGACGGTGTGCCCGCGCAAATCATGGCCACCGGCAAACACGTGGTGGTGATTGGTGGCGGCGATACCGGCAGTGATTGTGTCGGCACATCCAACCGCCATGGCGCGGCATCGATCACCCAATTTGAATTGCTGGCCATGCCCCCCGAGCAGGAAAACAAACCGTTGGTATGGCCGTACTGGCCGACCAAACTACGCGCGTCATCGTCGCATGAAGAAGGTTGCTCGCGTGACTGGTCGGTGGCGACCAAACGTTTTGTTGGCAGCAACGGCCGGGTTGAGAAATTAGTCGCAGCAAGAGTTGAGTGGCGCGATGGCAAGATGCAAGAAGTACCTGGATCTGAATTTGAAATGAAGGCTGATTTGGTGTTGCTCGCCATGGGCTTTATGGGCCCGACCCAGTCCGGCTTGGTCGAAGAATTGGCTGCGCTCGGCGTGGGGAAAGATCCGCGCCAAAATATCAAAGCCGGTGTGGACAACAGCGCCGACGGCACACTGGCCTATCAAACCAGCGTTGCAAAAATATTTTCCGCCGGCGATATGCGCCGCGGGCAATCGCTGGTGGTCTGGGCGATCCGTGAAGGCCGCCAATGTGCGCGTTCGGTTGATGAATTTTTAATGGGTGTGTCCGACTTGCCGCGATAAATTGCACGTCTGAGGGCAATGCACAGTCAAAACCACGGATAGACACAGATAGGACTGCCTGTTTTTATCCGCGTTCATCGGTGTTTATGCGTGGTTCCTTTGGGTCTTGGCATAGGCAATGACATAATGTCAGTCACGGCGCAACGTTCGCGCCTTTTTCATTTTTGCCATGTCCCCACTCAAAAACGATGTATTCCTGCGCGCCCTGATGCGCGAACCCACACCCTATACGCCCATCTGGATCATGCGTCAGGCCGGACGTTATTTGCCTGAGTACAAAGCCACCCGTGCACGCGCGGGTAGTTTTCTCGGTTTGGCTAAAAGCCCCGATTACTGTACCGAGGTCACGATTCAGCCGTTGGATCGATTTCCGCTCGATGCGGCAATTTTATTTTCGGACATCCTGACCATCCCCGACGCCATGGGTCTCGGCCTGTATTTTGCCGACGGTGAAGGGCCTAAATTCGAACGCCCGTTGCGCACCGAAGACGATGTGCGGCGCCTGCCAGTGGCCGACATGGGCTCTTTGCAATACGTGTTTGATGCCGTCTCACAAATCCGCAAAACCTTGGATGGACGGGTGCCGCTAATCGGTTTTTCGGGTAGCCCGTTTACGCTGGCGTGTTACATGATCGAAGGCGGTGGCTCGGACGATTTTTTGTTGACCAAGACCATGCTGTTTCAGCGGCCCGATTTACTGCATGCAATTTTGCAAAAGAATACCGAAAGCATCATCGCCTACCTCAATACCCAAATTGACGCCGGTGCGCAAGCCGTCATGTTGTTCGACACCTGGGGCGGCATGTTGTCACACGCCGCCTATCAAGAGTTTTCCTTGCGCTACGTGAATCAAATCATGGCCGCTTTAAAACGTCAGGCAGATGGCCGCACCGTGCCGCGAATATTTTTCACCAAGGGCGGTGGCCATTGGCTTGAATCGATGGCCGATTGTGGCGCCGACGCACTCGGCCTGGATTGGACGGTTTCTTTGATAGATGCCAAACGCCGGGTCGGAGCCAAGGTCGCCTTGCAGGGAAACCTTGATCCCTTCACGCTGTTCGCGCCCCCGGCGACGATCGAGCGAGAAACGGAGCGGGTTTTGCGGGAGTTTTCTGCCGACGGCCACGCGGATGGTCATGTTTTTAATCTTGGCCATGGCATCTCTCAATTTGCCAACCCGGATCACGTGAAAGTGCTTGTTAACGCGGTTCACCGCGCCAGCGCTCGTGTGCCCAAAAACGGCTAAGTCAAGAAAAATATTTTCGCATTTAGACAAAACGGGGCTTGCTTATGCACAGAGACTTGGTTCTAGGCATTTCCAGCGTTTTTCTCCTGTCAATCGCGAAGATTCCAAAGTAACGTATTGATAAATATATATTTTTTACAATTTGTTGCGCTGCGATTCACCTATTTGTCCAACCTAAATTGTGCGGAATGTAGGCAAAGACCGATCTATGCACACACTTATCCACAGACACAATGACGCGATTACGGCATCCTGAGGTGGCTCTGCTTGCATGCTTTTTGCTACGGCAATCAATCCGCCCAGCCAGCACCGTCCCGGACTCCATGTGATGGGTGAAGCCACGCCCGGCACCGGACTAAATTTCGCTTCTGTGGTGCTGGACGTACCACTTTTGCGCGCCTTTGATTTCATCCTGCCCGACGCACAACCCAATGATGTGGGCAGACTGGTGGTGGTGCCGTTTGGCAACAAAAAAGTGGTCGGCCTGCTGGTTTCGGTCAGTGAATCCTCCCCAGTCGCCAAAGACAAACTCCGGGCGGTGAAGGCGGTACGACGCGATTTACCGGCGCTGAATGCCGAAATTTTGGCCGTGATGCGCTTTTGTGAGGGCTACTATCACGCCCCACTTGGCCAAATTGTCATGAGTGTGATCCCGCCACTACTCAGAAACGCGACCCGCGCACTCAAAACAATCCACGCCGATGACAGCGGTGCCGTCCCGGCAACTGTGCGACAACTTTCCATCACGCCACAAGGACGCGACGCCATCTCGACACTGCCGGCACGATCGGCCGCCCAACGCGCAGTATTGGAATGCCTGCTCGGTGAATCGATGCTGGAGGACGAACTACGGCGACGGCACCCCCGCGCCGGGGTCACCATCAAAACACTTTTGGAAAAATCGTGGATTGAAATTGAGGACGTGGCGTTCACCGCTGCAAAGCAAACAACACAACTGCCGATTGCAGCTCGTGGCTTTGCGCCCGGACCGACGTTGAATATCGAACAACAAACAGCGGTTGACAGCATTCACGCAGCACATTCTCAGTACCGCGCATTTCTGCTCGACGGCATTACTGGCAGCGGCAAAACCGAAGTCTATTTACGCGCGATCGCGCATACCCTCGATCAGGGTCAACAAGCGTTGGTGTTGGTGCCGGAAATCAATTTGACGCCGGCATTGTTAAAACATATTCGCCAACGTTTTCCCAATCATCACATTGCGCCCGCGCACAGCGGTATGGCGGCAGGGGCGCGGCTGACCGCGTGGCGGGCCGCGCAAGATGGTGTTGCTGATATCGTCGTCGGCACGCGATTGGCAATTTTTACGCCGATGCCAAGGCTGGGTTTGATCATTGTTGATGAGGAACACGATCAGTCATTCAAACAGCAGGAGGGCGTGCGTTATTCCGCACGTGACGTGGCGGTGTTTCGTGCCAGCACCGTCGGTTGCCCGGTGGTACTGGGCTCGGCCACACCGTCAATCGAAACCCTCGACAA
>JAYTBF010000382.1:0-6426 GCA_043737175.1 Burkholderiales bacterium | reverse complement strand
GGCAGCAAGACCAAAGGTCTGGATTTCGGTGCCAATTACCAACTCAATGCCTTTGGTGGTCGCGTGAGCACCTCTCTCACAGGAACAAAGATGCTCAGCCACAAGGAGCAAATCCTACAGAGTGCGCCATTCGTCGAGTTTGTGGGCAAGTGGAGCAATACAACAATCTACCTGCCGTGGCGTCTCAATGCCAACGTTGGCTATCGCACCGGCCCCTGGAACTGGACGCTGTCCGGGCTCTATCGTGACAGTTATGAAGATCAGAATCGTGGCCCTACAGCACAGGGCGGTGCCAACTACACAACAAACGAACCATTTACCCGCCGGATATCAGCGTACTCTACATTCAACCTGATTGGCACGTACACTGGATTCAAGGGTGTGACGATCACAGGTGGCGTGATTAATCTGCTTGACCGTGATCCGCCATTTACTTGGCATAACGTGGACAGCGCCGCAGGTGCCGGCTGGGATCCACGTATTGCTGACCCACGTGGACGCACATACAGCTTGAACCTGACCTATAAGTTCTAGACACAACTAGACTGTTACGGCAAACACTCACGGGGTGCCAAATTGGCACCCCGTTTTTATTCCACTCGCTGTTATCGGCCAACACATGCACAAACAGAAAATATCCGTTGAGTGTGACGATGCGGAATCAAACCGCACGTTGACGCGGCGGGAATTTAACGTACTCGCCTTGGCCGCAACCATGGCCAGCGGCGGTTGGTGGCCTGGCTTGGTGAATGCGGCCCCGACAAAAAGAATCATCAAACCGACTGCGCTCAAGCGTGGTGATCTGGTGGGATTAATCGCGCCCAGTGGCGCCACCAATGCCGAAGCCGTCGAACGCTGTGTCAAAAATCTGGAAGCCTTTGGTATGCGTGTCAAAGTCGGCAAGAACATTTTAGCCGCCCGTGGCAACACCGCCGGTACGGTTGCCGAACGCGTCGCCGACCTACACGCGATGTTTTTAGATCGTGAGGTTAAAGCGATCTGGGCGGCGCGGGGTGGTTCGGGGTGTTCACAATTGTTGCCGTTTATCGACTACAAAATCATTCGTCAACACCCAAAAATTTTGGTCGGCTATTCCGACATCACCGCCTTGCACTTGGCGCTTTACCGGCAGGTCGGTCTGGTGAGTTTTCACGGACCGGTCGCATCGTCATCATTTTCAGATTACGCCGCCAGCCAACTCGAAGCGGTATTAATGCATCCGCGCCGCGAGACGACAATTTATATGTCGATCAAAAACCAGACACAGACGACCGACGAATTTAAATTGCGTGCATTTCACCATGGCGTTGCCGAAGGCCGGTTGGTCGGCGGCAACCTCGCCGTGCTGGCCGCATTGGTCGGCACACCCTACGCTGCTGATTGGCAGGACGCGTTGTTATTCCTGGAAGACATTCGTGAAGCACCGTACCGGATCGATCGTATGCTGACGCAGCTCAAACAAAGTCAGTCGTTTGAACGTGCCGCCGGCATTATGCTCGGTGTGTTTCGCCGCAGCAATGCGCCCGATGGTGATCCGTCACTCACACTCGAGCAAACGCTCGATGATCATTTTGCCAAAACGACCAAACCAGCCGTGTACGGTTATTCGTTTGGGCATATCCCACAGCAATTTACAATTCCAGTCGGCATTCGCGCCCGACTCGACACACGCGCCGAAACGCTGACTTTGCTGGAAGCGGCGGTCGTTTAATAAATACGATTATCAAACACGAGATTTGGCGAGCCTCTCCGACTAAAATGGTCCCGAAAACGGCTATCCGCCTTGACTTTTATTATCTTCGGCCATTCATCGGCACGGGCGCGGGCGACCGGAATACATGCTCAACCAGCGTCGAAATTATTTGCTCTTGGAAACGTGGCCACGATGAAAATTTTCCAGGCTTTCTGTCAGGGTCAAAACCCGGACCACCTGACAAAAAAATCAAACCGTCACGGCTAACCGGATTCAACACCAGCAACGATCTGAGCCCCCAGGCATCGCCATAATGGCCAACTCCGGAGAGGCCACCGCCCGCCACCAAACGATCACCCCTGCCGTTGATACTGGCATCGGTGAAAATTTGCGCCCCCAAGGCCCACGCTTGAAACCGCCCGGTGCCATGGTCACCATTACTCTCCATGCCGGTTTTTTGATTGTTGCGCCACTGTGGTTGCATCATCAACGCCACCGATTTTTCGGCAAGAATTTGTTTGCCTTGATGTTTGCCTTTATTCATCAACATCAACATGATGCTGCCGAGGCCCTCAGCCGATAACCGGCAATTGCCTTGTGGTCCAAACAGGGTGCCATTGCTACCGATGACATACGCAGTGGTGGCGCGCGGCTCGGGTGGGGTTTGCCCATAATCATCCACCTGCGCCACCCACGGCCCGGCAGAATCCCAAATTTCCTTGCCACCCACCTCGCGACGCTTGCGATATAACGTGGCGACGTTGGCCAGATCATGCGCGGAAAAATCCGCCGGATGAAAACCACCGGCCAAATTCATCGGCATCAAAATCAATCGCTGCATCAGCCGGTCAAAACGTTCACCACTGACTCGCTCCATGATGGTGGCGATCACGCCCCACGGTAAATTTGCATATGAAAAATAGGCACCGGGTTTGGCGTGATCACCCGTCGCCCACATCGCACCCTTGCCGTACAACCTGCCCGCCGGGGTCAACACGTCGCGCAAATCTACAGATGAATCGTGGGACCAGTAGTACCCCGCGTTGTCACGTAATGATGAGGTATGCGACAACAACATTCGCACGGTGATGACGTCATCCGGAAAATTCGGGTTGCGCAATTTGTATCCCAGATGATCACTGACGTCGTCATCGAGTTTAATCTTACCGTCTTCAACCAGGCGCATCACGCCGAGGGTGGTAACCAATTTCGAGATGGACGCAATACGATAGGTGGTGGCGCGATCCGCCGGTTTATTTTTTTGCGGATGGGTGCTGTCTATCCACTTGCTGCCGAATTGTTGGTGATATTCCACCTCGCCATTTTTAACCACCAGCACAGAAAGGCTTGCCAACGGCGCAACAGGATTGGCGACGATGGTGGCAAGCTCAGAGGTAAGCTCGGCGCTAAGCTCGGAGGTAAGCGCCGTGTTTGCGCCTGCGCTTGAGCCTGCGCTTGTGCCTGAGGTTGCACCCCCCGCTCGTTGTTCGGCATGACTGTCTGCGCCCATAAAAATGGCTCCTAAAAACAAAAAAAATACGGGCAGTTTGGTCATATTATTTTTGCAAATGAATCACACCCAACTCCGCCGCTTGTTTTAATACGTTGGATGAAGATGTCATGACATCTAAAATGGCCGCCGTTTCTGCGTCTGGCTCACCGTCAAATTTTGACTGCCGAAATCGCAATTGAAATGCCGTGATCACCGCGCGGGTGGCTTTATCAAATTCGCCGTTGAGTGGCACCGAATAACCAAATTGATCGAGCTTTTTCTGGAACCATTCAACCGACGGCAGGCTGGCTTCATATTCGCTGCGTTTCGCTGCGACGGCAACGTCATCAAACCACGGAATCAGCCCTTCATCGGCCAATCGCTTCCACGGGAAACGCGGGCCGGGGTCGGTCTTGCGTTGCGGCGCGATATCGCTATGGCCAAGAATCCGGTCGGGTTTAATGTCGTGTTCCTTGACGATTTTTTTGACCAGCCTGATCACCAAATCCATTTGCGCCTGTGGATAGTCAAAAAACTGCCTGCCCTCGGGTGTATCGCGATAACCCAAATTAACAATTTCAATGCCAATCGACGAGGCATTGAGTTGCGTAAAGCCTTTCCAATAACTCACTCCGGCGTGATACGCACGGCGGTTTTCATCAACCAACTGATAAATCCTCGGCTTCGGAAAACTGTCATCGTCTTTGCCGCCATCGGTCACCAGGTAATGACTGCTGACGGCATCCTGAGTCAGCACCCGTAGTGATTTTGGATTGTCGATGGCGGTGTAATGCAGGATCAGAAACTGCGCGCGGCTGTCCTGACTTTTTGCGGTAATCGTCCGGTCAATATAAAGCGTTGAGCAGCCCGAAAAAAGGCACAACATGATGATGGACAAAACAATTTTTTTAATCATATAAATATTCCAATATCTAAAAACGAGCCGCAATTCGCGACGCGGCAATGTGCGCCTCCGCCACCTGTGACGTCAACGAAATCTCTGCGCCGAGGCCGGCGCGCATACGTGCCTCGATGAGGGGATGTAACTGTGCCGCGCCGCCGACCAGAATGATCGGTCGCACGCCCAATCGATGCAACATGGCGTTGGCCAGACGCGCAAGCTCATCACCGGCCGCAGAAACAATTCTTTTTGACTCCGCATCACTTTCAACGGTCGCCGCCACCGCCATCGCCAACTGGCCGATTTCGCCGCGTTCACGGCTATAAAAAAACTGTCGGGAGACCGCCCAATCACTACCACCCATTTGCGCAAATACCGCCACCGCCAAAGGCGATTGCCGCCAACTGCCAGGGGCCTCGTCTTCGCGCCGCCAAATATGCCGCAACGCTTCGCGCGCCATCCAAAATCCGCCACCGGCATCGTCCAAATACACGCCGCGGCCACCAGCGCGGTGCAATTCGCCGTTGGTATCAATAAAAGCGGCAATCGAGCCGGTGCCGGCATACACCACATAGCCCTCGCCCGGTGCAAATAGGTCCCGGTAAACAATCTCAATGTCACTATGCACCGTGACCACGTCACTATCGATACCAAGTGGCGCAGCAATCAAACAACAAAGTTGCTCGTCACGTGTATCCAACCCGGTGACCCCGGCACACACGCCGGTGGGAATTCCAAACGCCAACACTTGATTGGCCAGATCAGCCATCGCCGCATGAATATGCGCACGTCCGTCGGTGGTGCCGAGTTGCAATGCGGTTAACCCGGCAACAAAACCTTCTGCAAACAATTGACCATCACCACCAGACAGCGCCCAGCGTGTTTTGGTACCGCCTGCGTCCAGCCCCAACCCCAGCCTCGCTGGCGATTTCGAGTCGACACTGGTCAGAGTCGTTGTTCGCTTTGCACTGCTCACATCGCCGCCTTGGCTGCGCGTAATTGGTGTTGGTCAATTCGAATGCGCGGACTTTCATTGCCAACACGATCAATCATCGAAACAATAATGGTCTCTGGCAAACCAGCCAGCTCATCCAATACCAGCGTTTTTCCTGACGCCCGCGCTGGGTCATTGCCGACTGGCTCAATCATGTGTTGCCATCTGCCGTTTTGCAAGGTCCAAAAAACGGCGTGTGAAACGGCACGACTGCCGGACTCGACAGACGGAGAAATTCTGACACGAATCTTATTCGGACGATCCAGGTCGCGCGCAAGCGTGATCACTGGCGCGTGCGGCACTTGATTGCCGAGCCATGGTGTTGCTGGAATCAGTGCTGGCGTTTGATATAGATTTGTTTTGAGTTGGTCATTTAATCCGCGCCGGTTTTGCGCCATCGCCACCATGCTGAAATGCACATGGCCGCTCACCATTGGATCGCTGACACTTTTTGCACGCGTCAAATTAATCTGTTTGACGATTTCGTCTGGCAGCCAAGATTTATCCGTGTCGTTGATACGACTGGTATACAAACCCGGCCAGAGGTGGCGGCCAAGTGTATTTTCTTTTGCCCAATAATCCAACAACACACCATAAGCTTGTGCCTTTTGATCCACCGCCCAGTAGAGTTGCGGCGTGAAATAATCAAGCCAGCCTTTTTGCAACCACAACTCGGCATCCGCATAGAGTTTGTCGTATTGACTAAAACCGGCGATGCCTGGCGGGCGTTTTTCCGGCTTGCCCAAACCAAACGGGCTGATGCCAAATTTCACCCACGCCTTTTCACTTTTGATTCCAAAGTAAATGCGCTCGATTAAATTGTTGACGTTTTGCCGCCGCCAATCGGCCCGCGAAAGTTTCGGTGGGAAATTCGGTGAGCCGTTGTCTGCACGCGGCTGAGCGGCCACACTTTTTAAATAGGCCTGCCACGCCGGCTCATCCGGAAACGGCAACTCTGCGCGCGGTTGTGGCGTGTCGTCTGCGGATGGGGGCGGCACAGCCGACCCGGGCATCGGCACCGGATAGGGATAAAAATAATCGTCAATATGCACGCCATCAATATCGTAACGACGCACCACGTCCAAAATCACCTTTAACGTCTGCTCCGAGGCGGCAGCTTCACCCGGATCCATCCATAAAAATCCACCATAAGTTTTCACCACCGCCGGATTGGTATTGGCAATATGACTTTTTGCGTTGACTGACTTGGCTTGATTGCTGCGTGCGCGATAGGGATTGAACCAGGCGTGTAATTCCAATCCACGCTGGTGTGCTTCGTCCACCCACATTTTCAACGGGTCATAAAATGGTTCCGGCGCTTTACCCAGTGTGCCGGTTAAATATTC
>JAYTBF010000381.1:0-2588 GCA_043737175.1 Burkholderiales bacterium | reverse complement strand
ATTGACCATCAAACCAACACCGACCCGGTTGCCGGGCGCAGGCTGGGTGACATTTTGTGCGCGCAGGGAAAATTGGATCCGGCCAATTTGGAGCGGGCGCTCAAGGTTCAGGAAACCGCGCACGCCTCAGGTGGCCGGGAAAAAATCGGCGCGATCTTAACCCGCATGGGCATGCTCTCGCATCGGCATCTGGCTGTCGCCCTGGCCGAACAGCACGGTTGGACCATGGTTGAAGTTGGCGCGTTTCCGGAATTGCCGGTTTTGGAAGAAACCATTTCGTCGCGTTTTATTCTTGAGGCGCGCGCCATTCCGGTGTCAGACACCGACACCGAGGTGGTGCTGGCGATGGTTGAACCGCAGGATGTTTTTACCGTGCAGGCGTTTGCCGCCGCCACCGGCAAACAGGTGCAGACACGACTACTCGCCGCCAATGATTTTGATACGGTTTATGAGCGCTTGTATGGCGCCGGTAAATCGTCGATGGGGCAGATTGTCGATAATATTTCGACGCGTGATGAAGAGCAGGAGTTCGGCGACATCGAGCACCTGAAAGACCTCGCCTCGGAAGCGCCGGTAATTCGTTTGGTCAATCTGATCATCAATCATGCCCTGGAGCGGCGCGCGTCCGACATTCACATTGAGCCGTTTGAAAACCGCTTGATTGTGCGTTATCGAATCGACGGTGTGTTGCACGAGACCGAGTCGCCGCCCCGACGACTGTCGTCCGCGGTGATTTCGCGCGTAAAAATCATGGCTAATCTGGATATTGCCGAGCGCCGTTTGCCCCAGGATGGCCGCATCAAGTTGCGGGTGCAGGGCAAAGAAATTGATTTACGGGTGTCGACCGTACCGACCATGCACGGTGAATCCGTGGTGATGCGTATTCTCGATAAAGGCGGGGTGACGTTAAATTTCGCCGCGCTCGGGTTCGACGACGACAATCTGAAAGTGTTTCTGGAGCTATTGAATCAGCCGCACGGTGTGTTGCTGGTGACCGGGCCGACCGGCTCGGGTAAAACCACCACGCTGTACACCGCGTTGGATCGCTTGAACCAACCCGACGTGAAAATTTTGACGGTCGAAGACCCGGTTGAATATCAAATGCCGGGCATCAATCAAATTCAGGTCAAACCACAAATTGATCTGACCTTTGCCAACGCGTTACGCTCGATCGTGCGCCAAGATCCGGATGTGATCATGATCGGCGAAATTCGTGATCTGGAAACGGCACAAATCGCGGTGCAATCGGCGTTGACCGGTCACTTGGTGTTATCGACCATTCACACCAACGACGCGGCGTCCACCATCAACCGTTTGCTCGACATGGGCGTGGAAGATTATTTATTGACCTCGACCGTGGTCGGCATTCAAGCGCAACGCTTGGTGCGGCGCCTGTGCGGGCATTGCAAAACGCCTTACCAGCCGGTGGCCGAGATGGTCGAACAAATGGGCTTACGGCGTTACTCAAATAACCAGCCGGTAACGCTGCACCACGCCAAGGGTTGTGACCGTTGTGGGCATACCGGTTATTTTGGCCGCGAGTGCATCATGGAAGTGTTGCCGATTACCGATGGTTTGCGCAGCCTGGTGATGCAACACGCCACCGCTTCGGAGTTGCGCGCGGCCGCGATGGCGCTGGGCATGGAAACGATTTACGAAAACGGTCTGAAAAAAGCAGTGGCCGGAATCACCACCATCGAAGAAGTGTTGCGGGTGACGCGTGAAGACTAGTCGTTTTTTGAGCGCTAATGTTTTTCAAATGATTGGCGTTGGCGCGGAGCCTTCCCCCTTTGACAAAGGGGGATTGAGGGGGATTTTTGCGGCGTACCCTGGCGCTTATGATTGCAAATCCCCTCTAACTCCCCTTTTGCAAAGGGGAGAACTGGATTGCTCCGCCATTGCATTTCAGAATTCCTTGGCGCGACGCGAAGTTCTAGTAACTGTCGGTGGCGTCGCTTAAATGCCGCTGTTCCAATACAAGGCGGTCACCATGAGTGGCGAGACCCAGGAAGGGGTACTCGACGCCGTCACCCACGCCGCCATCATGGCGCATCTCAAATCACTCGGGCTGATCCCCATCCGTGCCACTGAAGTGGGCGTCGCCAGCGGGGAAGGAAGCATCGCGCCCGCAAGCCCGGGTCTGTTTGGCGCGCGGCGGTTACGTCGTAAACATATTTCGCAAGACGATTTGGCCATCACCACGCGTGAATTGGCCACGTTGTTGCGCGCCGGTTTGCCGCTGGATCGCAGTTTGGAAATATTGATCAATCTTGGCGAGCATACTGGATTGCGCGACGTGCTGCAGTCGATTCGCAACGAAGTGCGCGGGGGAGCGGCGTTGTCCAAGGCGCTGGATCAACACCGCGATGTTTTTTCACGCTTTTATATCAATATGGTCAAAGCCGGCGAAGCCGGTGGTGCGCTGGGTGGGGTGTTGATGCGGCTGGCCGACTATATGGAGCGTGCCAAAGAGCTGCGCGACACGGTGGTGTCGTCGCTGATTTACCCGATTATTTTGTTGTTTGTCGCGACACTATCGATGGCGATATTGTTGATGTTTGTGGTGCCGCAGTTCAAACAGATATTTG
>JAYTBF010000380.1:0-6432 GCA_043737175.1 Burkholderiales bacterium | reverse complement strand
GGCGATCATGACCCACGCCTCCATTCCAGCCGACATTCGCCGCCAGCTGGGCATCAACGATTCACTGGTAAGACTTTCGGTTGGTGTTGAAGACGTGGCAGATCTCAAGGCGGATATTACGCAGGCACTGGGGTAGACCGCTCAAGGAGAGTGCAGAATTGGCGCGCATTTTCAGCAATTAATGGTTGGAAACGCGCTCCAAATGGCGACCTAACTAATAGGGGCTCGCTTGGTCATCCAGAACCACGCGTTTATGTCTAGATGTGACCGGCGAGCCCAAAATGCTCAAGGCCACGGCCTCTGCCGCTTTAATGCCATCAACAGCGGCCGACAAAATTCCACCGGCGTATCCGGCACCTTCGCCTGCTGGAAATAGTCCGGCCGTATTGATACTTTGAAAATTATCATCGCGTCGGGTAATACGAATCGGTGCCGAGGTCCGAGTCTCTACCCCGGTCAGCACTGCGTCCGCCATGGCGAAGCCACGGATCTGCTTGTCGAAGGCAACCAATGCTTCTTTAATCGCCACGATTGCGAATGACGGGACACAACTTGCCAGGTCGGTCATTTTTACGCCCGGCTGGTACGACGGGATAACCGACGGTTGTTCGACTGACGGGTGGCCCGCCAAAAAGTCACCGACCGTTTGGGCGGGCGCGTTGTAGTTACTGCCACCAGCGATAAACGCAGCCGATTCCCAACGGCGTTGAAATTCAATTCCAGCAAGAACGTGCTCAGGATAGTCCTGTTGCGGTGTCACCCCAACAACAATTCCGGCGTTCGCATTACGTTCATTTCGTGAGTATTGGCTCATGCCGTTGGTGACGACGCAGCCGATTTCAGACGTGGCTGCAACAACGGTACCGCCGGGACACATGCAAAAACTGTAAACCGAGCGACCATTGCTCGCATGATGAACCAGCTTGTAATCGGCCGCGCCCAACACCGGATTGCCCGCACTCACGCCGAAGCGCGCGCGATCAATCAAACTCTGCGGATGCTCGATTCTAAATCCGATTGAAAATGGCTTTGCCTCGACAAATACGCCACGTTCATGCAACTTATAAAAGGTATCTCGGGCGCTGTGACCGATCGCCAATACCAAATGATTGGTTGCAATTAATTCGCCGCCGTCGATTACGACGCCGCGTACCTGACGTTCGCCGTCTTGAAGCGCTATTTCAATATCAACAACTTTTTTCTGAAAACGAATTTCACCACCGAGCGCTTCAATTTTGGCGCGCATGATTTCGATAATGGATACCAGTTTAAACGTGCCGATATGCGGTTTCGAAACGTACAAAATTTCCGGCGGTGCGCCAGCTGCGACAAATTCAGTCAGCACTTTGCGACCCAAATGAAACGGGTCTTTGATCTGACTGGATAATTTTCCATCGGAAAAAGTACCTGCGCCACCTTCACCAAACTGCACGTTGGATTCCGGATCAAGCACTGACTTGCGCCAAAGGGCCCACGTATCCTGGGTGCGCTCACGTACCGCTTTGCCTCGTTCCAAAACAATTGGTCGAAAGCCCATTTGCGCGAGTGTCAGTGCGGCGAATAAACCGCACGGCCCCATACCAATAACGACCGGCCGCAATTGTGTAGAAACCGTATTGGCGTTGGCGACAAATTGGTAGCCGGTGTCGGGCGTGGGGGAAACGTGCGGATCGTTTTCGAACTTCCTTAACAATCGCGCCTGGTCGTTCACCTCAACATCAAGCGAATAGACCAACAATATTTTCGCCTTCTTGCGCGCGTCATAACCACGGCGAAAAATCGTAAACGACAATAAATCTGCTGGCACGATTTTTAATCGTTGTAAAACTTGCACCCGCAGGTCGACTTGTTCCTGCTCGGCAGAATACGGCGTTGTGCCCAGCGCCAGTTTGATTTCTGTTAGTCGCAACATGATGGCAGAGAGTTATCCTGCAAAAAATGTAAGGGGCAAAAATGGAACAGATTGATTAGCTGAATTATCATACACCGCTGTATCGCCTCAACAAAAGAGCCCCGCACAAAAAAGCCCGCATCTGCGGGCTTTTCAGTATTGCGTGCTAATTGGAAAACAAATTATTCGGCTTTCGCTTTTTCCAAAAGCTTTGAAACTGCCCACGCCTTGGTCTTCGACATCGGTTTCGTTTCTTCGATCATCACCGTGTCGCCCGTCTTAATTTCATTATTAGGCGAGTGTGCGTGATATTTCTTGGAGCGACGCACCATCTTGCCCAGAACCGGATGTTTGACAGCGCGCTCAACCAATACGGTGACCGTCTTGTCCATCTTGTCGCTGGTAACCACACCGGTCAAGGTGCGTTTGGTGGTATTTTCGGTTGTGACGGCGGTCATTATGCTGCCCTCGCTTTTTCGGTGAGGATGGTTTTGATCTGCGCGATTTCGCGCTTCACTCGACCGATCTCGGTGACATTGGTGAGCTGCTGCGTGGCAACCTGCATGCGCAGTGAAAACTGTGCGCGGCGAAGTTCCAGCAACTCTTTGTTAAGCTCTTCCGGGGATTTCGCCCGCATTTCTTTGGTGTTCATGGTCGATTTCCTTTCTTAACCCAACATGCGATGCACAAACGTGGTCTTGATCGGCAGTTTTGCTGCCGCCAAGGCGAACGCTTCTCTTGCCAGATTTTCTTGCACGCCGTCCATCTCGTAGAGCACTTTACCCGGCTGAATTTCAGCCACGTAGTACTCCGGCGAGCCCTTACCGTTACCCATGCGGACCTCGGCAGGTTTTTTCGAAATTGGCTTATCCGGGAAAATCCGAATCCAAACGCGTCCACCACGCTTGATATGCGGGTCATCGCACGACGAGCCGCTTCAATTTGACGCGCGGTCAATCGACCACGGCCAACGGCTTTCAGACCGAACTCACCGAACGAAACCTTGGCACCCGTTGTGGCAATACCCTTGTTCCGGCCTTTTTGTTCTTTGCGATATTTTCTTCTAGCTGGTTGCAGCATTTTTCGCTCCTGGGCGACCGCGCGGCTTACGCGCTGGCTCGACTTGTGGCTCCGGTGCGGCTACAGGGGTTTCGCCCTTTGCCAACATGTTGCCTTTGTAAACGAGAACCTGAACACCGATCACACCGTAGGTTGTGTGTGCTTCTGAAAACCCCTGATCGATATCAGCGCGGAGTGTATGAAGCGGCACGCGACCTTCACGATACCATTCGGTACGTGCGATTTCAGCGCCATTCAAGCGACCGGCCGAGGTAATTTTGATACCCTGTGCGCCCAAACGCATGGCGTTTTGCATCGCGCGTTTCATGGCGCGGCGGAACATCACACGTTTTTCCAGCTGGGCAGTGATGCCATCAGCGATCAATTGTGCGTCTGTTTCAGGCTTGCGAATTTCTTCGATATTGACGTGTACCGGCACACCCATCATCTTGGTCAGGCTAACGCGAAGATTTTCAATATCCTCACCTTTTTTGCCAATAACCACGCCAGGACGCGACGAAAAGATGGTGATCTTTGCGTTTTTGGCAGGGCGTTCGATAATGATCTTGCCAACAGACGCGCTCGCCAATTTCTTTTTCAGATAGGTGCGAACCTTGATGTCTTCAAGCAGCATGATCGGGAAGTTTTTACTATTGGCATACCACTTCGATGCGAAGTTTTTGGTAACAGCCAAACGAAAACCGGTTGGGGAAATTTTTTGTCCCATCGTGACTCCTTATTGCTTGCCGTCGCCGACAGTCACGAAAACGTGACATGTTGGCTTGACAATGCGATTACCACGGCCTTTTGCGCGCGCGGTAAAGCGCTTCAACACAGGTCCTTTTTCGACGATGATTTTGGCGACTTTTAACTCGTCAATATCGGCACCGTTATTGTGTTCGGCATTGGCAATCGCTGACTCCAAAACCTTCTTGATAATGGTCGCGCCTTTTTTGGGCGTGAAGGTCAGGATATTCAATGCTTGATCAACTTTTTTACCGCGAATCAGATCAGCAACGAGGCGACCCTTTTGTGCGGAGAGGCGTACGCCCCAAAGATTTGCAGATACGTTCATTTGGTGATCGCTCCTTATTTCTTGGCCGACGATGCGGCCTTCTTGTCGGCCGGATGGCCTTTGAAGGTGCGCGTCAACGCAAACTCACCAAGCTTGTGGCCAACCATGTTTTCGCTGATAAACACCGGAATGTGCTGCCGTCCGTTGTGAATCGCAATGGTCAAACCTACAAAATCTGGCAAGACGGTGGATCGGCGCGACCAAGTCTTGATCGGTTTTCTATCTTTAATAGCAGCAGCCTTCTCGACTTTTGCCATCAGGTGGCCGTCAACAAACGGCCCTTTTTTAACGGAACGTGACATGTCGATTAACCTTTCCGACGATCGCGAACGATCATGTTCTGAGTACGCTTATTGGTACGGGTTTTGAGACCCTTGGTGGCCTGGCCCCATGGAGTACGTGGGTGTCCGCCGCCGTTGGAACGACCACCGTGCGGGTGATCAACCGGGTTCATACAGATACCACGAACAGTAGGACGCCATCCACGCCAACGATTTGCACCGGCCTTACCGATGACACGCAAGCCGTGTTCAGCATTGCCAACTTCACCAATGGTGGCGCGGCAATCTACGTGAACCTTGCGAATTTCGCCAGAGCGCATACGCAACTGGGCATACAAGCCTTCACGCGCCAACAACTGCACGGACGCACCTGCGGAACGCGCCATTTGCGCGCCTTTGCCAGGCAACATTTCGATGCAATGAATGGTTGAACCGACTGGAATATTGCGAATCGGCAGGCAGTTACCCACTTTGATAGGCGCATCCTGACCGGATACAACCTGCTGTCCGATTTCGACACCCTTCGGCGCAATCATGTAACGACGTTCGCCGTCAGCATAACAAAGCAAAATAATATTTGCGCTGCGGTTTGGGTCGTATTCCAGACGCTCGATCTTGGCGGAAATTCCGTCTTTATCGTTGCGCTTGAAATCAATGATGCGGTAATGTTGCTTATGACCACCACCCTGGTGACGCGTGGTGATGTGACCGTGATGGTTACGACCGGCGTTTTTGGATTGTGGCTCGAGCAATGCCGCGTGTGGCGCACCTTTATGCAAGGCAGCGTTAACCACTTTAAGCATGCTACGACGACCTGGTGAGGTCGGTTTTGTTTTTACGAGAGCCATTATGCCGCCCCTTCCGTAAATTGAATGTCGCCTTCACCCTTCAAGCAGACATAAGCCTTCTTGACGTGGTTGCGACGACCTTCAAAACGTCCGTGACGCTTTGCTTTGCCTTTTTGGTTAACAATATTCACGCTGGCAACTTCAACTTTTTGCTCTTTAAACAGCAATTCAACCGCCGCCTTGACGTCTGCCTTTGTTGCACTTGGCAGAACTTCAAATACGACCTGCTTTTGCTTGTCTGCCACCATGGTGGCTTTTTCAGAAATAACCGGTCTCAACAAGACCGTCATTAATCGTTCGGCGTTCATGCGAGCACCTCTTCGAATTGTTTTAACGCGCCTTTGGTCAACACAACATTCGCAAAACGAACAAGATTGACAGGGTCGGCGTATTTGGCTTCGACCACCATGACATGCTCCAAATTGCGCGAGGACAAGTAGAGATTTTCGTTAAAGTCATCAGTAATGATGAGCACTTGCTGCATCCCCATGCCCTTGAGCTTGGCGACCAACTCTTTGGTCTTTGGCGCGCTAATCGTCATGTTCTCAACAACTGATAAACGACCTTCACGAACCAGCTGTGAAAGAATCGCAGCAATTCCCGCACGATACATTTTGCGGTTTACTTTTTGCGAGAAATTTTCTTCAGGCGAATTCGGGAAAATCCGACCGCCGCCGCGCCACAATGGTGACGACGCCATACCAGCACGGGCACGACCCGTACCTTTTTGACGCCATGGCTTCTTGGTCGATTTTTGTACATCGCTACGGCCTTTTTGCGCGCGGTTGCCCGAACGTGCGTTGGCTTGGTATGCGGTAACAATTTGATGCACAAGCGCTTCGTTGTAGTCGCGACCGAACAATTCAGCCGAAGCAGCAACGGTACCGTTTGCAGCACCTTTTTCATTTATAACTTTGAGTTCCATTATTTGGCCCCCTTCGCTTTCGGCGCTTTGGCCGCAGGGCGCACAACAATGGTGCCGTTCTTTGCGCCCGGCACCACGCCTTTAACCAAAATCAACGAGCGTGCGACGTCAATACGCGCAACCTCGAGCATTGGCATGGTTGACGAAACGTCACCCAGATGTCCCGCCATACGTTTACCAGGAAACACACGGCCCGGATCCTGCGCCATGCCGATAGAACCTGGCACGTTATGCGACTTGGAGTTACCGTGCGACGCACGGTTAGACGAAAAGTGGTGGCGTTTAATTACACCCGAAAAACCTTTACCCAAAGTCGTACCCGACACGTCAACCTTTTGGCCAACAGTGAACAT
>JAYTBF010000379.1:0-2590 GCA_043737175.1 Burkholderiales bacterium | reverse complement strand
GCGAAAAATCGACATCGTTAACAGCTCGAAATCGCAATATCAGCATATGAATCATATATTTACAGCATGTCAGCCACAAAACATTGGGACACTAGTGTTATGAATTGTGTATTGGTGTGGCAATAATCAAGGTGCCGATGTGGCAATGAAATAGGGTGCCGATTTGCAAATTGTCCCCCTCGTAGAGAGAAGTAAAGCTCCTCCCGCTCGAAGTGAGAAGTAAAGCCCCTCCCCCTCGACGGGGGAGGGGTTGGGGAGAGGGTGGATTCACCCACTTCCCGCATCAATAAAAACATCGACAGACCGGATTCCGGCCTGCGCAGGCATGAAGGCCGGCACAATGTTATTGAAAATTTCCATCAACGCAGCAGTCTGTATCAAATACTTTTAGGCGTTTCTCATATCAAAAATTCCAAGCGACGATACGACTTTTCTTTTGGCCCTGTGCCATGTCGACCGTTTCAACCTGATTCGCACCCACCTCGCGCAACGCAGCAAAAATGGCGGGGAGATTTTCGCTGCGCGACACTAAAGCCGTGAACCACGCCACCTGCGTTTTGTATTGCGCGCTTTCGGTGGCCATGCGGCAAATGAACCCTACCTCACCGCCTTCGCACCACAGCTCCGAAGCCTGACCACCAAAATTTAACTTCGGCGCGGATTTTGATTCACGCTTGCCCGCCTTGCCGAGGTTTTTCCATTTACGTGTTGACCCTGCCTCGGCTTCCTGCGCAGACGCGTGGAACGGCGGATTACACAGCACCAAATCAAAACGATCGTCCGGCGTAAACACGCCGTCAAAAATTTTCTGCGGGGAGGCTTGCAATCGCAATTCAATTGCCGCCGCCAGACCGGCATTGGCATCAACAATTTTTTGCGCCGCGCCAAGTGCAACGGCATCGACCTCACTGCCGACAAACGACCAACCGTATTCGTGTTGGCCGATCAAAGGATAAATACAATTCGCACCAACACCAATATCGAGCACGCGAATGGACGGCCCACGCGGAATGGTGTCATTGTGATTCATGGCCAGTAGATCGGCGACGTTATGCAAATAATCCGCCCGCCCCGGGATGGGTGGACACAGGTAACCCGGCGGAACCGACCACGCCTCGACGCCATAAAAACTTTTCAGCAATGCCGCATTCAACGCCTGCACCGCATCCGCATTGGAAAAATCAATGGTGAATTCGTTGGCGTCAAACGGATTGGCGATCAAGAAAGACTGGAGTGCGGGCAAAGCGGCGACCAGCTCGGCAAAATTGTAACGGCCGCGATGGCGGTTACGCGGATGTAGGCTGAGTTTTTCGAGTATCGGTGGCCGAACCGTCGGTGTTTTATCTTTCACACTCTTGGCGGTGCGTGCGGGCTTGGTATTCATGGCGTTTGGTGCTCTTGAGTGGGAAACGAATTGGCAGCGCAGTCTGGAGCATTTAGTATGACGCCAGCATTGAAGCACATTTTAGGTCGAACGCTTGCCCGGCAAATGCGCGTTCAACCACGCAAACACTTCGCCATACCATTGGCGCGCATTCGCTGCTTTGAGCACCCAGTGATTTTCATCCGGAAACCACAGCAGTCGCGCGGGCACACCGCGCGCCTTCAGTGTGTTGTAGTAGGCCAACCCATTGTGATCGGGCACACGATAGTCGAGCGCGCCATGGGTGATAAACGTCGGCGTTTTCATATTCGCGGCAAAGGTAATGGGACTTTGCGCGGCCACTTTTGCCGGGTCTGCCCAATAGGTGGCATGCAGATCTTGAAAGCGTTGTGTGTATGAATCGGCACTCCAGGTGGCCGCGCGATCGTACACACCGGCATGGCACACATAGGCACGGTAACGAGATGGCGCGACGTGGCCATTCATCCACGCGACCATAAATCCGCCATAACTGCCGCCACTCGCGTAAACACGGCTGCGATCCGCCCACGGTTGCGCAAGTATCCAATCGGTACCGGCTTCGATGTCAATTAATTCCAGCTCACCCATACGACCCATGATGCTGTCGCGAAACGCATGACCGAAGCCACTTGAGCCATGGTAATTCACCATCGCGACAACATGGCCGTGTGTGGCGAGCAGGTGTGGATTCCAGCGATATCCAAAGGTGTCGCCCGAGGCGGCGTAGGGTCCACCGTGGATCACCTGCAATACCGCGTGTTTCTTGTTGCGCTTGAAGTTGGTCGGGAACACCAGCCACATTTGTACATCATCACCAAGTGCGCCACGAAAATTTACCTCTTTGATTTGCCCGAATTTTAATCGTGCAAACAGCGCATCGTTAAAGCGTTCAATGCGTTGCGCAGCAATCGGTGCAGCGGCATCGGCAGCAAGATGTGCGGCATAAATCCGCACAGGATGATTAATGCTGTCAGTCGCAGTAACCAATACGTCTTTTCCGACTGACCCGGCGAGATCAAAACTTTGTGTCCAGCCACCCTGCCAAACCAGCTCAGGTGCGGTGCCGGTGCGTTGCTGCCGCCAGACGTGGCAACGCCCGCGCTCTTCAGCCATAAAGTAGACCGCATCACCTGCTGCGGACCAGCGCAGCGGCGCACTCACGTCACGATCCCCGCCACTATCCAG
>JAYTBF010000378.1:0-2590 GCA_043737175.1 Burkholderiales bacterium | reverse complement strand
CGCGTGTTGCCTTTCAGGTTTCATCGAAGATTGATTCGCGCACCATTCTTGACCAGCAGGGTGCCGAGGCGTTGCTGGGGCAGGGCGATATGTTGTATTTGCCACCCGGTTCCGGCATGCCACAACGTGTACACGGTGCCTTTGTCAGTGATGCCGAGGTGCATCGGGTGGTGGCACAGCTCAAAACCCAGGGTGAACCCGCTTACATCGAAGGGATTTTGGACGCGCCGGATGAATCGATGTCGGAAGCCATGGGAGGCAATGGCAATGATGCCGCCGGTGCCGCTGAAAAAGACCCGTTGTACGATCAGGCGGTGCAAATTGTGTTGCAAAACAAACGCGCGTCGATTTCGCTGGTGCAACGGCATTTGCGTATTGGTTACAATCGCGCCGCCCGATTACTCGAAGATATGGAAAAGGCCGGATTGGTCTCGACCATGGGTGGCAATGGCAACCGCGAAATTTTGGTGCCTCACCGGGCCGAATAAAATTTTTGCAATGTTGGCTTCGCCACCTTCGCCACCTTCGCAGTCATACAAATTTACGCTTAGAAACCCTTGATGAATATTCGAACTTTGTATTTATGTGTTGTCACCCTCGGTATTTTGGCCATGCCAATATCGGCGCATTCGGCCGGTGCAGTCGAACAGTTCCGCAACTTTGTGCAATCCACTCAGTCGGCACGTGCCGACTTCAGCCAAAGCGTGACCGATGCAAAGGGCAAAACGTCCGCCACGTCCAAAGGTGTATTGCAATTTCAACGGCCGGGAAAATTCCGCTGGGTATACGAAAAGCCGGCGCAGGTAATTGTTGGCGACGGCAAAAATGTTTGGTTGTATGACCAGGATCTGAATCAAGTCACAGTTCGAAAATTAGACGCAGCGTTTTCATCGACACCGGCGGCATTGCTGGCCGGACGCGCGGAAGTGGAGGCGGCGTTTATTTTGGTGGCGGGCGGCCAATCCGAACAGTTGGATTGGGTTAATGCCGAGCCCAAACAAAAAGATGCCGGCATTGAAAAAATTCGCATGGGGTTTGCCAACAACGAATTGCAGATCATGGAATTAATGGATGCGTTTGGCAATAAAACGCGCATTGTGCTCCGCAACTTCGTGCGCAATGCAAAAATCGATGCCAAGGCATTCACCTTCATCGCACCCAAGGGCGCGGATGTGGTCGGTGATAAAGTCAATTAACGGCGGGTGGTTTAGCCCCAGCAAACACGCCACCAGCAAACACACCAGCGGTGATGTTTGCGGCATATTGGCCCGCAAAGACGCGCCGTTAAACGACTTTGCCCAATCAAACATTGGTTCATCGTGACGGATCTCTTTTCTGCCGACCCGGCTTCATTCACGCAGTCAACTGCAGACACAGACGTTCCGCTCGCCGAACGATTGCGCCCAAGCACGCTCAAGGAAGTGATCGGCCAGTCCCACCTGACTGGTGAAGGCATGCCGTTGCAAATCGCCTTTCAATCCGGCAAGCCACATTCGATGATTTTGTGGGGACCACCTGGAGTCGGCAAAACTACCATTGCACGTTTGATGGCGGATGCGTTTGAGTCTGACTTTATCGCCTTGTCGGCGGTCTTGTCGGGCGTGAAAGAAATTCGCGAGGCGATTGAACGCGCGCAGGTGAATCGCCAAAACCTCAATCGCCGCACCATTTTATTTGTTGACGAGGTGCATCGCTTTAACAAGAGCCAGCAGGATGCGTTTTTGCCGCATGTGGAATCCGGCTTGGTGACGTTTATCGGTGCCACCACGGAGAATCCGTCGTTCGAATTGAATAATGCCTTGTTGTCACGTGCGGCGGTGTATGTTTTAAAAGCGCTCGATGAACAGGCGTTGGCGGAGATGTTCGAACGGGCGGCAAAGGTGGTCGGTGTCGACCAGTGCCTGAGCGGGGACGATGGTGACGCCGCCAAACAACGCTTGATCAATATGGCCGATGGTGATGGCCGGCGTCTGCTGAATCTCATTGAGCAATTGGCCACGGCCGCACAGTCACAGCAGGTGGCTCATATTAACGTCGAGTTTGTTGAAAAGGTATTGGCGCGAGCCGCCAAAAAATTCGATAAGGGTGGCGACCATTTTTACGATCAAATTTCGGCGTTACACAAAAGTGTGCGTGGTTCCGATGCGGATGCTGCGTTGTATTGGTTTTGTCGCATGATCGACGGCGGTGCCGACCCGCGTTATTTGGCGCGCCGAATGATTCGTATGGCGTCCGAGGATATTGGTCTGGCCGATCCACGCGCATTACAAATCACCCTGAACGCGGCCGATGTTTACGAGCGCTTGGGTTCACCCGAAGGCGAATTGGCGCTGGCCGAGGCGTTGGTTTATCTGGCCATCGCCGCCAAGTCGAATGCCGTCTATACCGCTTTTAATGCCGCGCGGGCCTTTGTAGCGGCCGATGGATCGCGACCGGTACCGATGCATTTGCGTAATGCGCCCACCAAAATGATGAAGTCGATGGGGATGGGGGCGAATTACCGATACGCACACAACGAAACTGGTGGTTACGCTGCCGGTGAACAGTATTTGCCGGATGGCATGGACCGACCGGACTGGTATCAACCGAC
>JAYTBF010000377.1:0-6433 GCA_043737175.1 Burkholderiales bacterium | reverse complement strand
GAACACTTTCCGGTGGCGAGCAACAGATGTTGGCGATATCGCGGGCGCTGATGTCGCGGCCCAAACTATTGTTGCTGGACGAGCCTTCAATGGGTCTTGCGCCAATCATGGTGCAAAAGATTTTTTCAGTGATCCGTGAAGTTGCGAAAAGTGGCATGACCATTTTGTTGATCGAACAAAACGCCAAGTTGGCTTTGCAAATCAGCCATCGCGCCTATGTGATGGATGGCGGCTTGATTTCGTTTGAAGGACTGTCGTCGGCGCTGCTCACCGACCCGCGTGTGCGTGAAGCCTATTTGGGCGAGACGGCGTAGTGGGTAGTGGCCGAAAAAATCATCAACCACAGATGAACACCGATAAAAATTGATGCGCACATATTGACCCTGGGATTTTTATCCGTGTTTATCTGTGTTCATCTGTGGTTCCAATAGCTTGCCACCAAAACCATGACACTCAGCAAATCTGAATTGGCCGATCTAAAACGCGCGAAAGCGCTGCTGGAAAATCCCGGACTGGCGGCGCGTATGTCGGCATTGTTGGGCTCACCGATTGAGCGCGGATTGGCCATGTTGCCAGCCCGCTTTCAAGCAACCGTGCAAAAGGCCTCCGAGACAGCGATGTTAAAGGCGCTGGATATGGCGGTGAAATCCATCGTCATGGAGCCAGCGACGCGTGGCGGGTCCAAGGACCGTTTGCATAAAATTGCTGCTGCCACCTCGGGTGCGGTGGGGGGCGCGTTTGGTTTATTGGCTTTGAGTGTCGAGTTGCCGGTATCCACCACCATCATGTTGCGTTCGATTGCCGATATCGCCAAAAGTGAGGGCGAGAATATTCAGCATATCGATACCCGGCTCGCCTGTTTGACCGTATTTGCGCTGGGTGGTCGGGGCAAAAGCGACGACGCCAGTGAGTCCGGTTATTTCGCTGCGCGGATGGCCATGGCGGGCGCGGTCTCCGAAGCGTCAAAATTTTTGGCGGAAAAAGGCATGACCAAGGTCGGCGCGCCGGCGCTGGTGCGTTTGACGTCGCTGCTGGCGTCGCGATTTGGCGTGGTGGTGTCCGAAAAGGCGGCCGTGCAGGCGGTACCCATTATTGGTGCCGCAACCGGCGCATTGATTAACACCTTGTTCATCGAACATTTTCAAAACATGGCGCGTGGGCATTTTATTGTGCGCAGACTTGAAAAAATATATGGCACAGAACCTGTCAAAATTGCCTATCTGAACATGTAGTGGCGGTTCAGCGATTGCCACACGTCGGAAGTTTCAAATTTGCTTTTTCCCACCGGCTACGTCGTTTGGCAGGCCGGCCAAATCCGCCGGGAAATTTAGGGAGCACAAAGAATGATGACAGTCTTGATGTTTGTTGGCGGCTTGGTGTTGCTCGTTGCCGGGGCGGAGGCATTGGTGCGCGGCGCGGGCAAGCTCGCACTCTCGGTGGGTATTTCGCCCTTGGTGGTGGGTCTGACGGTGGTCGCGTTTGGTACCTCGTCACCGGAAATGGCGGTGTCGGTGCAATCGGCAATGGAGGGCAAAGTCGATATTGCCATCGGCAACGTGGTCGGTTCCAATATTTTCAACGTATGGTTCATCCTCGGGGTTTGTGCGCTCATCGCCCCGCTGATGATCAATCGCCAGATTATTCGCCAGGAAGTGCCGATCATGATTGGTGCAACACTGGTGCTGATCGGCTTCATGTGGAATGGTGATATTTCGCGAATGGAAGCCGCAGCCATGTTTGCGCTGCTGATCGCTTATACCGTTTTTCTAGTGGTGCAATCGCGCAAGGAAACCAGGGCCGCCACCATTGGCGAAGATACGTCACTCGATGTGTCGAGCGGTTGGGATCGTCATTGGTCGGTGCAGGCCGTACTGATCATCGTTGGTCTGGTGTTGCTGGTGCAGGGGTCAAACTGGCTGGTGGAAGCTGCTATCATTTTTGCAAAATCACTCGGCGTATCGGAATTGGTGATCGGGCTGACCATCATCGCTGCGGGTACCTCGATGCCGGAAGTGGCCACCTCCATACTTGCGACGATTCGCGGCCAGCGCGATATCGCGGTTGGCAATGTGATTGGCAGCAACACCTTCAATATTTTGGGGGTGCTCGGCGTGACCGGCATGGTCGCTCCCGCCAGTCTGGTGGTCGCCCCGTCGATTTTGTCATTCGATATGTGGGTCATGCTGGCCGTTGCGGCCGCGTGTTTGCCGGTATTTTTCAGCGGCCGTGAAATCGCCCGGTGGGAGGGCGGGGTATTTTTGGGTTATTACACCGCCTACACCGCCTATTTGATCCTGATGTCACAGCAACACGCCGCGCTACCGGTGTTCAGCAATGTTATGCTGGTATTTGTCGTGCCCATCACGATCGTGACGATGCTGGTGCTGATGATGCGCACCCGTCCCCGCGCCCGTATCTGACTTGGCGGATACCCACAACATGTCACCGCTAATCCTGGCTCTGATGCTCGCCCTGCCTTTTGCCGGGGCGCTGTTGCTGCTGATGCTGCCAATTACGCAGCGTCGGCACGCCGCGCGTTTGGCGGGCTTGGTCACGTTGGTCGCCTGTGTGTTGTTGGCGATGTTGGTTGCCGACATATTTGCCGGCGATGTGGTGAGGGTGCGCGCCGATTGGCTACCGTCGCTTGGTGTGGCGTTTGGTTTACGCATGGATGGACTGGCATTTTTGTTTGCGCTGCTGATTTTAGGAATTGGTCTGTTGGTGGTGTTGTACGGCGGGTACTACTTGTCGCACGATGATCCGTCCGCGCGATTTTTTTCGTTTTTATTATTTTTTATGGGTTCAATGCTGGGCATCGTGCTGGCCGACAATTTAATTTTGTTGGTGGTATTTTGGGAGCTAACCGGCCTGTCGTCATTTTTGTTGATTGGATATTGGCGACATCGTGAGGATGCACGCCAAGGTGCCCGGATGGCGCTGGTGGTGACCGGTGCCGGTGGTTTGGCGCTGCTGGCGGGTGTGTTGCTTATTGGAAAAGTGGTCGGCAGTTATGATCTCGATGTGGTGCTGGCGGCCAAAGAAACGCTGCAAAAAAGCCCGTTGTTCATGCCAATTTTGCTGCTGGTGTTGTTGGGCGCGTTCACCAAAAGCGCCCAGTTTCCATTTCATTTTTGGTTGCCACGCGCGATGGCGGCACCGACACCGGTATCCGCGTATTTACATTCGGCAACCATGGTCAAGGCCGGTGTTTTTTTGCTGGCGCGACTGTACCCGGTGCTCGGTGACAACGACCTCTGGTTCTGGATCGTATCAACCACCGGGCTGGCGACACTGCTGCTGGGCGCGGTGGTGGCGATTTTTCAGCATGACATCAAAGGACTGCTGGCGTATTCGACCATCTCGCATCTGGGCCTCATCACCTTGTTATTCGGCTTGGATACGCCGCTGGCGGTAGTCGCAGGCGTGTTTCACATCATCAATCATGCGGTGTTCAAGGCGTCGTTGTTTATGGCCGCAGGCATCATCGAGCATGAAACCGGCTCGCGCGATATGCGCAAAATTAACGGGTTATGGAAGGCCATGCCGATTACCGCCACGCTGGCGATGGTGGCCAGTGCGTCGATGGCAGGTGTGCCGCTTTTTAACGGATTTTTGTCGAAAGAAATGTTTTTTGGCGAAGCGCTGGCGGTCAATGCGAATGGCATTTTGACCTACACTACACCGATTGCGGCAACTCTTGCGGCGACGGCCAGCGTGGTGTATTCGATCCGTTTCATTCACGATGTATTTTTTAATGGTGAGTCGATTGGTCTGACCAAGGTGCCGCACGAACCACCGCGATTCATGCGTGTGCCGGTGGAAATTCTGGTGGTGGTTTGTCTGGTGGTGGGCATGTTTCCCGCCTACACCATTGCGCCGCTGTTGGCAGTGGCCGCCCAGGGTACGCTGAATCTTGCCTCGGCCAGCCAATTGCCCACTTACAGTCTGGCTATTTGGCATGGATTTAATATTCCGCTGCTGATGAGCGCCATTGCCCTCATCGGCGGTGGCGTGATGTATTTCATGTTGCATAAAAAAATAAATCTTCACACCATCGAAAAACTGCCGGGTGACGCCAAAGTTTTGTTCGATGTGTTTATCGAAAATGTGCTGGCGATCACCGGCGCGATTACCCGCACCACACAAAACGGCAGTCTGCAACGGTACCTGCTGTTGATTGTGCTCGCCGCCATCACCGCGGTCGCGGCCGGTGTGTGGTTGTCGCCCACACTGCCGTTGATGCGTATCGGCTCAATCCATCCGCCCGCCAACCCGATTGTGATCGCCGTTGCGCTGATCGGCATCATCGCCGCGATTGCCACGGTGGTGATGTATCGTCAACGGCTGATCGCGTTGATTCTGCTTGGCGCGACCGGTCTGGTGGTGGCGATTGCGTTCATCTATTTTTCCGCGCCGGATCTGGCGCTGACGCAGTTGTTGGTCGAAGTGGTGACGATTGTTTTAATGATGCTGTGCCTTAAATTTTTGCCCGCGCACAGTCCGCCGGAAAAGTCACCCTATCGAAAATGGCGCGATGCTGTGATTGCCACCATCGCCGGATTGGGTGTGAGCTGGCTGCTGTACGCGGTGTTGACGCGGCCGTTTAACAGCATCGCGCCATATTATTTGCGCACGACGGTGCCCGAGGGCGGCGGTGCCAATGCGGTCAACGTCATCATTGTCGATTTTCGTGGCTTCGACACGCTGGGGGAAATCGCCGTGTTGGGTATCGCGGGATTGATTGTTGTTTTGGTGTTGCGTAGTGTCGTTTTGCCAAAGCCGCCTAATTTACCAAACTCAGCTAATGGCGCGGCGAATGGGGATAAAAGCATTGAAACGCCGCGCCAGTCCTTGTTGTTGCAAGTTGTTTCATCGATCTGGCTACCGGCAGCCATGATGGTCTCGATCTATTTTTATTTGCGCGGACACAATTTGCCGGGTGGCGGATTTATTGCCGGATTGGTTTTCGCAATTGCGCTGGTGCTGCAATATGTTGCTTTTGGCCGATTGGCGGTGGCGTCGCGCATCAATCTCAATTACGGTCGATGGGTGGGGGCCGGTTTGCTGGCAGCAGGCTTGACCGGCATTGGCAGTTTTGTTGTTGGTTTTCCGTTTCTGACCAGTGCCTACAAATATTTCACCCTGCCGGTGTTTGGTGCGGTGCCGGTTGCGTCCGCGATGTTTTTTGACCTCGGTGTTTATTTGTGTGTGATCGGCGGCACCATGTTGGCGTTGGACGTGCTGGCTGGCATCGGCAAGGACAGCAATAACCAAGCTGGAGTCCGCTCATGAGTCTGGAATTATTGGTGGCGCTCGGTGTGGGGACCTTGGTCGCGTGTGGTGTCTATCTGATTCTGCGCGCGCGCATGTTTGACGTGGTGCTGGGGCTGACGCTGATTTCCTATGCCGTCAATTTGTTCATATTTTTTATGGGGCGATTGGCCGTCGGTAAAGCGCCGATCATTCAAGGCGGCGTGCCGGCAACGTTGGCCAACTACGCCGACCCATTGCCACAGGCGCTGGTTCTGACGGCCATTGTTATTTCGTTTGGCATGACGGCGGTGTTGCTGGCGATCGCCGTTCGCGCCTATCTTGAAAACGGCCACGATCATGTTGACGAAGAAGGTGGCGCGCCATGATGGCGTGGTTGAGCCAACATCTGCCGATTTTGCCGATCGCCGTGCCGCTGTTTGGCGCGGCACTGGCCTTGATGGTTGGTGAAAAACGCATCGTGCAGCAACGTGTGATCGCGACCCTGGTGGTGGTGATGTTGTTGGTGTGTGGTGTGCTGGCAATTCAAATCACCGCGACCGGGCGACTGCCGGTTTATTTGTTGGGAAATTGGCAGGCACCGTTTGGCATTGTGCTGGCCATGGACAAATTAACGGCAATCATGTTGTTGTTAACGGCGCTGATCGGTGCCACCGTGTTGGCGGCAGCGTGCGCAAAGGTTGGAAAGACAGCGCAGTCGTCAACGGTCGCCGCCAAACGCGTGGACGAAGGGGTCTATTTTTACCCGCTGTTGATGTTGCAGCTCATGGGATTAAACGGCGCGTTTTTGACGGCGGATTTATTTAATTTGTTTGTGTTTTTCGAAGTGCTGCTGGCAGCCAGTTACGGCATGTTGTTACAACACACCGACCGCGCCCGATCCAACGCGGCGTCACATTACGTGGTGATCAATTTGTGTGGCTCGGCGTTATTTTTGATCGGCGTGTCGTTGTTGTATGGGGTGACCGGCACCCTCAATATGTCGGATCTTTCGCAAAAAATTCACGCGGCGCCGCCCGCATCACGGGCGCTGGTGATGTCCGCCGGGTTTCTTTTGCTGGTGGTGTTTGCCATCAAGTCCGCACTCCTGCCGCTCAATTTTTGGTTGACCGGCACCTACGGCCGCGCGGTATTACCGGTGGCGGCCTTGTTCGCGCTGATG
>JAYTBF010000376.1:0-6470 GCA_043737175.1 Burkholderiales bacterium | reverse complement strand
GGCAGTGTTTTACCGATATTCAACACGTCCATAAACGAACGGGCCATTGCCAGGGAATAGTGCGGTACGGCTTTTTTAACGTAGCGCACAACAAAGTTGGTGATTTGGCTTTTTGGAAAGCCGAGCATATCCCCGACACGGGCCAACACGACGTGTTTCAGCGATGTCTGTGCAATCACTGCCTGCAGCGTCGGCGCAAAATTTTCGAGGATGATGATGGCCTCGGCGCCCGAATCGTTTAGTTGATGTAACAACTCGCGCGGTGTGTAAAGCGGATTGATGTTGACCACCACATAACCGGCGCGCAAGGCACCAATGATGACGGCGGGGTAGGCCAGCAAATTGGGCATCATCAAGGCAACTCGGGCGCCCTTAGACAGCCCGGTTGATTGCAGCCACGCACCAATGGCGCGTGAGGCGACATCCACATCCGCAAACGTCATGGTTTTACCCAAACAGGTATACATGGCGCGATCGCGGAACTTTTCAAACGACTCCTCGACCATGTGCACCAGCGACGTGTATTGCGTGACATCGATATCGTGTGGCACACCGGCCGGGTAATGATCGAGCCACCATCTGTTTTTTTCCGCTGTTTGCATATGTTTTGTTCCTCGTTCGAACTTTTTGAGTTGTCAACCTGTGGTAGTGTGCATCACTTTTTTTCCCGTTTGAAATATTTTCCCATTTCCATTTTGGCGAGTGACTGACGATGGACTTCATCCGGCCCGTCGGCAAGGCGCAGAATGCGCGCCCACGTATAAGCATAGGCGAGTGGAAAGTCATCACTCAAACCGGCACCGCCGTGGGCTTGAATCGCCCAGTCAATGACGGTTTGTGCCATGTTCGGCGCCACCACCTTGATCATGGCGATTTCTGACTTGGCGACTTTGTTGCCAACCGTGTCCATCATATAAGCCGCTTTTAACGTCAGCAAACGCGCTTGGTCGATCATACAACGCGATTCGGCAATCCGCTCATGCCAAACTGATTGCGCGGCCAGCGGCTTGCCAAAGGCGGTACGTGTTTGCAGGCGATGACACATCAGCAACAATGCCCGCTCTGCCAGGCCGATCAAACGCATGCAATGGTGAATGCGTCCCGGCCCCAATCTTCCCTGGGCAATTTCGAATCCCCGGCCTTCACCGAGCAAAATATTGGCCGCCGGCACGCGCACATTTTCAAAGGTGATTTCGCAGTGACCGTGAGGCGCGTCGTCATAACCAAACACCGGCAGCGGCCGCACCACCGTCACGCCAGGTGTATTGGCGGGCACCAAAATCATCGACTGTTGCGCGTAGGTCGGTGCATCCAAGTCGGTCTTGCCCATGACGATATAAATCGTGCAGCGTGGATCACCGGCACCGGAAATCCACCACTTGCGACCGTTGATGACATAGTCGTCGCCGTCATGAACAATCCGTGTGGCGATATTGGTTGCGTCCGAGGAGGCCACATCGGGTTCGGTCATGGCGAAAGCCGAACGAATGGTGCCGTTTAACAATGGGGTCAACCACGTTGCTTGTTGCTCGGCGCTGCCATATTGCGCCAACACTTCCATATTGCCGGTATCCGGTGCCGAGCAATTAAAAACTTCCGGCGCCCAATAAACCCGTCCGGTGATTTCCGCCAGCGGCGCGTATTCGAGGTTGGTGAGACCGGCGCCATGTTCACCCGGCATAAATAAATTCCACAGCCCGGCCGCGCGCGCCTTGGGCTTGAGTTCCTCGAGCAAAGGCACCGGCGTCCAACGTTTGCCGGCGAGCGTATTGGCGGCAATCTCGTCGTGAAAACGTTTTTCATTGGGCAAAATATGTGTCGCGAAAAATTCTTCCATACGTTGCTGCAGCGCGCTGGTTTTTGCCGAATAACTAAAGTCCATGATCGTCTCGCAGAATGAGTGGTTTAAAGAGTGACGCTAGATTTTTTGGAAGTTCTATTGACGGTGTTTTTTCATGACGTTTTCGGCAAACCGCCAGCCAAGCTCGGCAAATGGTCTGGCCGCTTTGCCCATCGCCACGGCTTGGTCACTCGATGCCGTGCCGTCGGCGGCACGTTTGGCAATGCCTTGCAAAATGCCCGCCATGCGAAACAAGTTGTAGGCCAGATAGTAGTCAAAATTGTTGATGCCGTTTGGCCGGCCGGTGCGTTCGCAATAAGCCGTGACATACGCTTGCAGTGTTGGTATGCCCAAGGTGGCAAGGTCCAGTCCGGCGATGCCACGGAAGGTGTCGGGTTGAACGTGCCAGGCCATGGCGTGATACGCAAAGTCTGCCAGCGGATTGCCAAGGGTGGAAAGCTCCCAATCAAGAATGGCCAGAATGCGCGCTTCGGTTGGATGAAAAATGAGGTTATCCATTCGAAAATCACCGTGCACAATCGACGTTTCCTCACCGGGTGGAATGTGTTGCGGCAGCCACGTTATCAACTGATTCATCGCTTCGATATTGTCGGTTTCTGCCGCACGATATTGTTTGGTCCAGCGACCGATCTGACGTTCAAAAAAATTACCTGCCTTGCCATATGCCGCCAAACCAATGGCGGCAAAATCGACCTGATGCAAGGCGGCAATGACACGATTCATTTCATCAAAAATGGCGTGACGCGAGGTTGCTGTTGCACCCGGCAATGATGGATCCCATAACACCCGGCCATCGACCATTTCCATGATAAAAAACCCCCGGCCAATCACCGCTTCATCCTCGCATAAGGCGTACGTTTGGGGGACAGGGATGTCCACCTGCGCCAACGCCGTCATAACGGCAAATTCACGTTCAATGGCGTGCGCCGAGGGTAATAATTTTGCAGCCGGCGCAGGTTTGGCGCGCATGACATAGGCCCGATCTGCGGTGATCAATTTGTAAGTCGGGTTGGATTGACCGCCTTTGAATTGTTCAACCGACAAAATTTGCAACTGATTACCCAGCGTGGAACGCAGCCATGCGGTGAGTGCGCCGGTGTCAAACTGATGTTTGGTCGTAACCGGCTTGGTGCCGGCGAAATGTTGAAAAGTGTCCGTCATGAACTAGGTTCCTTGCTGGCGTTTGTCTTGATGATTGACACGATGTTGGACATACTCGCCAAACAGGGTTTCCATGGTGGTTGTTCGGTTTGAATGCTGCAGCCAATCAGTCGGTGACAGGTTGATGGCACGCAACACCACGTCGCGTTGCGGATGGCCAACATCAATGACATTGATACACGCCGGGTTTTGTTCAAAACCGCCCAGTAATTGTTTGCCACCGGACAGCAGATAGCTCAGAATGCCGCGATTGACTCCGCCATGACACACCATCAATAGTGAGGTCCAATTTGGTTCGGCGCGAATTCTGTCTATTTCCGGTAGCACCCGATCGAGCATGGCACCCAATGTTTCGCTGCCCAGAAAGCGGGTGTCGAGGGTCGCCGATCCATCCATGATCTCTGTGAAGCTTTGACGAAGTTGGTTGACCGGAATCGCGCTTAATTTGCCGGCGCGAATCTCTTCGAGTTGCGGCCGCGTTTCAATTTCAAGACGTTGACCAAGTGTTTGCAAAACGTGCTCGGCGGTTTGAATCGTCCGTGGCAATCCACTGGCAATGACGCAGTCAAAACCAACCGCATGTTGCCGAAACAAAACACCGGCGGCGGTGGCCTGGGAAATACCAGTGTCATTCAGCGCCACATCATCCGGTGGCAGCGGGAGGCCGTTCGGCGTGAAATAGCTGACGGCCCCGTGGCGCATCAGATAAATGCGCCGCCGGGTTGCGGCGATCAACCCGTTGCCTCATCGGCACGCGGTGTAAAGCTAATCTTGCCGGTCATGAGTTGAACATACATGACCCAATCACCGGCGAAACTATAAAGTGGGTAAGTGAAAGTGGCAGGGCGGTTTTTTTCAAAAAAGAAATGGCCGAACCAGGCAAAGCCGTAACCGGTGAGCGGAATAAACCACGCCAGCCACCAGTGATGGGTAATCAGCATGGTGAGCAAAATCGCCAATACGATGGTGCTGCCGACAAAATGCAGGACGCGGCAGGTCGGATGGCGGTGCTGGCCAAGGTAGAAGGGGTAAAAGTCCTTAAAAGTCTGATATTTTTTTTTCATGTTCGCCGCCAATGATTAGTTTTTGAAGCTTGCATCGCGACGTTCGAGTTTACGCAATAGTCCCGGCCAGGCGAGTTGTCCACCGAGGCCTTTGGTCACGTTTTTGGCCTGGGCAGTGGCACCATTAATAATGGCCTTGGGAATGCGAATCAGATCGTCACTGAAGGTGCCGTCGGCAGTCGACGTGCGGGTGCCGCTCATGGCGCGAATCTGAATCATGCAGGCGGCTTCGAATAAATACATAAACAAAAAAGCATCCGGGATGGTCTGGCCGACCGTTAACAAACCATGATTGCGCAACATAAAAAAACTCCGATCACCCAGATCGTGCACCAACCGTGACTGCTCGTCCTCATTCAGCGCCACACCTTCGTAGTCGTGATAGGCCAGGCTGGTCAACACAAAAATAGACTGCTGTGAAATCGGCAACACGCCGTTTTTTTGTGCTGATACCGCAACCCCATTGGGCGTATGCGTGTGCAACACACAATGGGCATCGGCGCGAGCCGCATGTACGGCGCTGTGAATAATAAAACCGGCCGGATTGATGGGGAATGGATTGGCTGTGTCCAGCTTATGACCAGCGCCGTCAATTTTTACCAGGGACGACGCCGTCATTTCCTCAAACATCACACCGTAGGGATTAATCAAAAACTGATTTTCCACGCCGGGAATTTTTGCGGTGATATGGGTAAAAACCAGATCATCCCAACCATAGGCCGCAACCAGGCGATAACACGCCGCCAAGTCCACGCGTGTTTGCCATTCTTCTGCCGATACCTGCGCTTTGATTGACGGGAAAAGGGCGGAGTCAGGCTGATTCATGTCGATGTCCTTTCTGATTGGTGATGCATTGGTGATAAGCATACCTCAGGACACTTCGTTATTGCCGGGGCGGAGGAGTATTGACATCGTGGAGAAAATTATCGGCCCACGATCACGAGAATAAACACTAATATGGGCAAGCGTTTTCAGGCAAAATGGTCGCAAAGTGCGCGCCAGTTGGTGATTTTGTCAATTTTTCCTGAGTCATCGAATCATGCCGTTTCCTACTTGTCGGGTAATGGGGATATTGCCGGCAGCGCAACCGACAGAACCATTAACGGGGCGAGCGCGTCGAAAACGAAATGCATGTGCAGGCACCCCACGTAGAGGTGCTGATCCACATGGAGCCGCTGGAAGACTCGAGGAGTTGGGACGATCCGAAGTATCCGCTGCCGGGGACGTAAGCCAGATACAGTCGGCCAGGACGGAGAAGACGAAGACTGCCAGGAGGATTCATCCATGACGACCGACCCCTTGCTTTACGATGGCGGTTGCAGCTGCTGCTTTGTGCGGTGCTGCTGGGCAGATCGTAGTTCGAGATTGCGCCCTTATGTCACGACCCTAGCAGCCTGTCGGACTTAAAGTGAACAGGGGGGGGCAATATTCAATCGGCGCGAACACCCCCGCACTGATACGTTACGACGCTGACCGGCTAACGTCCTCTGGTCCTGACCCAGTTAAAAAACTCACCGGTCTCCATGGGAGGCGCAATGAAGTATCCCTGGCCCAGATCACAGCCGAGCGAAAGCAGCAAATCCCACTCGAGTTGCGATTCCACGCCCTCGGCTACGGCGATGATACCGAGGCGTTTGGCCATGTCGAGACTCGATTCCAGGATGACCCTGCTGGATTTTTGACGACAAGCGTCACGTACGAACGACTTGTCAATCTTCAATTCGGTAAATGCAATGCGCGAAAGTTGCTGCATCGACGAATAGCCAGTGCCGTAGTCGTCAATCGACAATCCGAACCCCTTCATGCGCAATCGCGACAAATTCTCTAGCGTGCTGCCGAGCTGGCTAGTGGCAGCCGATTCGGTCACCTCAAGCACCATGTTGTGCGGATCCAGGTCTTGAGCCAGTACCAACTCTGTCACGCGATCCGCAATGTTTACATCCGCGAGCGATTTAAGGGAGAGGTTTACTGACACCGTTGCATCCAGCCCGCTCCGGTGCCAGGTTCGACAGCAAATTGCGGCCATTTCTACCAAAGTGAAAGTAAGGGTGTCGATTAGACCGCTATTTTCGAGCATCCCAATAAATGCGTTTGGCAGTGTGATGCCCTGTTCGGGGTGCCGCCAGCGCGCCAGCGCTTCAACGCCCTTTATTGTCCCCGTTGAGAGCTCGACTTTCGGTTGGAAATAGGGCTCGAATTCGTGATTGCGCAGGCCTGCGGCGATTTCTTCATGCGTAAATGTGTGCTCAACCAGTTTGAGCTGGTCGAGGTTGGTCCGGGGAGCCCAGTGGCGGCGAATCGCCGCTTCCAATGTCTGCTCGGTAATTGGTTTCTCGATTGCGCCAAGCAAATTGATACCGTAGGCGGTGGCCATCGTTTCGACG
>JAYTBF010000375.1:0-2609 GCA_043737175.1 Burkholderiales bacterium | reverse complement strand
TGTTGGTCATTCTTGCCGTCGCGTCGTTGGCGGTGGGCAATATCATCGCGATCGCCCAGACCAATATCAAACGCATGTTGGCGTACTCAACGATTTCGCACATGGGATTTTTGCTGCTGGGTATTTTGGCCGGCACCAAGAGTGGTTACGCGGCCAGTATGTTTTATATCGTCACCTATGCTCTGACGACTCTCGGCGCATTCGGCATCATCATGCTGCTGTCGCGCGAAGGATTTGAGGCGGATCAAATTGATGATCTGAAAGGCTTGAATCAGCGTTCACCGTGGGTGGCCTTTATGATGATGGTGATCATGTTCTCGATGGCGGGTATTCCACCGTTTGTTGGTTTTTTCGCCAAGTTGTCGGTACTCGAAGCGGTGCTCAATGTCGGCTACACCTGGCTGGTGGTGTACGCGGTGATGATGAGTGTGATTGGTGCCTATTATTATTTGCGCATTGTTAAATTGATGTACATGGATGCACCGGTTGATACTTCGCCGATTGTCGCCGGTGGCGCAATGCGTGTGACCCTGACCGTCAATACCTTGACCGTGTTGTTACTCGGCCTGTTGCCCGGTGCTGGGTTAATGGGCTTGTGTCTGGTTGCGATTCAACGCTCGTTGTAGTCTATTTGCCCACCCATAGATAAATCAATTGGGGCGACCACTTTTGTCTAGCCCCGCTGACTTTCCGGATCTCACCGAACACCACCTCGAAACCGAACAGGTGGTGGATGGAAAATTTATTCGCATGCACACCGACCGGGTGAGTTTGCCCGACGGCAGTGAGTCACATCGTGAATACGTATTGCATCCCGGTGCCGTGGTGATCGCCGCTTTTCTCGACGACCAAACGCTGGTTTTTGAACACCAATATCGTTATGCCTTGGGGCGCCATTTTGTTGAGTTGCCCGCTGGCAAAATTGACGCCGGCGAAGCCATGCTGGCCACTGCGCAGCGCGAATTGCGTGAAGAAACCGGTTACGTCAGTGAGCACTGGCAGCATCTGCTGACTATGCACCCGACCATTGGTTATGCCAATGAACACATTGATTTATATGTCGCCCGCGATGTGCGGTTTGTCGGCCATCAGCGTGATGAAGGCGAATTTTTGGAAGTGTTTACCATGACCATTGACGAGGCGCTGGCACGGGTCGGTCGTGGCGAGATCACCGATACAAAAACGGCGATGTCACTTTTGTGGATTGATAAGTTCTATCGACACAACTTGTAGAATCGACCTATGAACTACGATCTGGTGATTATCGGCGGGGGTATCAACGGCTGTGGCATCGCCCGTGATGCCGCCGGTCGCGGGCTAAAGGTATTGCTCGCCGAGCAGAATGATCTGGCTTCCGCCACCAGTGGTTACAGTTCCAAACTGATCCACGGCGGCCTGCGCTACCTGGAGAAATACGAGTTTCGTCTGGTGCGCGAGGCCCTGCAAGAGCGCGAGGTGTTGCTCAAAATTGCCCCGCACATTATTCATCCGCTTGATTTTGTGCTGCCGCACGATCGCAGCATGCGTCCTGCGTTTATGGTTCGTGCCGGGCTGTTTCTATATGACCACATCGGCGGCAAGATTTCCTTGCCCGGCTCGCGTGGTTTGATGTTTCCGGATGACCAATACAGTGCCGGCCTGCGGCCGAATATTCGCCGTGGATTTATTTATTCCGATGCGCGGGTCGATGATGCGCGCCTGACAGTCATCAATGCCATGGCCGCCCGCGATATGGGCGCAACCATCATGACCCGCACCCGTGTTGAACGCGCCACTAGAACACCAGCCGGTTGGCAAGTGACCCTGCGCGACACCGTCACACAACAACAGTCTGAAGTTTTGGCGCAGGCAATTGTGAATGTGGCCGGGCCGTGGGTGCAACAGGTGCTCGACGACGGCGTGAAGATTAAGTCGTCTGCCACCGTCCGGTTGGTGAAGGGTTCACACATTGTGGTGCCGCGTGTGCATGATGAAGATCACGCCTACATATTGCAGAACAGTGATGGCCGCGTGGCGTTCGTGATTCCGTATGAGGGGAAATTTTCGTTGATCGGCACCACCGATGTCGCCATTAGCAGCGTGGCCGAAGGCAATGAAATTACCGAGGCAGAAATTGCCTACTTGTTGCAAGCAGTGAATCGCTATTTTTCCAAATCATTACATGCCAATGATGTCGTCTGGTCGTACGCCGGTGTGCGTCCGTTATACGACGATGGTGCTGACGATCCCGCCTCGATCACCCGTGACTATGTGTTGAAGGTCAATGATGACAACGGCAAACTGCCGGTGCTGTCCATATTCGGCGGCAAGATCACCACCTATCGTCGTTTGGCCGAACACGCGTTGGATGCATTGCGACCTTATTTTCCGCACCATGCTGAACAATGGAAACCGTGGACAGCTGACACCGCTTTGCCGGGTGGGGCGTTTGATGACTACGGCGGTGGCGGTCACATCGTAGGCGGTCGGGCAAAACAATTTGCGCAGTCGTTATTTTCACAGCATGCCGGTGTCCCGCCGGACTATATTGAGCGGCTGGTATTGCGGCACGGCGTGAATACCAAGGCCGTGTTAAAAAATATTCGCTCGTTGGCGGATCTCGGCGAATT
>JAYTBF010000374.1:0-2622 GCA_043737175.1 Burkholderiales bacterium | reverse complement strand
TGCCGGACGCGTTGTGGAATGTTGGTTTTTTAAACGCCGAACGTCCTGCTGGTTTACAACTGGTGCAGGCGGCACTGTCGACCTTGGCGGACAAAGAGGCGGGATACCAACGTGGCATTTTGTCGGCGGCATACGCCTTGTATCCGTTTGAGACCGCGCCATTTCTGGTGAACTTACTCAGCCGCTTATCGACACCACGTGAATTTGCCATTGCCGCGTACACGCTTTTGAAAGTGGACGATTCCATCGGTCAGCGTGAATTTATTCGCGCGACCATGAACAATCGATTTATTGATTGGCAAAAACAATCGCCACCAGAGCCGCGTTTGCAACGGCTCTACTATGTGTTGACCAATAATTTACAGGCGGTGATTCGCAACCGACCGCCGCTGATTGATCTATTGGCGCATCCGATTGGTGTCGGCAAACCGGTGGTGTTCAGCTTTCAACGTCTCGACCGGCAGCGGTTTGGATTGGCGGTGGTGCGTGGTGCCGACGGCAAATTTGTGCGTAATACCGACGGCAGCTTGTTTCATGTCGCACACCTCGCCCATGCGCTGACCAATTTGCCCGGCACCATCACCAACGGCAATACACCGCAGGGTTTGTTTACCATTGTCGGTGCGGGTACCGCCACCAGCCAATGGATCGGGCCGACGCCGTACCTCGAATCAAAAGTGCCGGTGGAAGCAACCCGTGCCGAGTTTGCCCATGTGGATGCAGACGTATTGGTAAACTCGTGGACAGACGCCGATTACGCAGCATTTTTGCCTGAAACATGGCGTCAATACACGCCTTTTACAGAGGCGTATTTGGCTGGTCGCGCGGGGCGCGACGAAATGCTGATGCATGGCACCACCATCAATTCCAACTATTACCTCGGTCAATCGTATTTTCCCGGCACGCCGTCGGCGGGCTGTATGGTGGCGATGGAAACGTGGACGCCAAACGAGGGGCGCTTGTTGTTCAGTGATCAGTTGTCGCTCGTCAAAGCTTTCACCCGCGACGGCCAAGACCGGGGTTACCTGGTGGTGGTGGAGCTCGATGATCGAAGCGACCCCGTATCACTCGCCGATGTGCGCGCCGACATCATGGCTGCGGAATTAAAATTATCGACCGTCGCACGTTGATGCGTTGCATATAACGCCGCCGCCACCGCCGCAACGTTCAGGCGGTGAATGCAGCAGTTTTTTTTAAGCTAATGTTCCGGCGAGGATGGCGATGACAAATGCCATGCCAATAGCGGTAAAGAACCCCACGGTCGCCCAGCGAATGGCAAGCTGGGTGCGTTGCGCGGCTTCTGATTCGACACCGACCGCAAAACCTTGCTGCCAACTGCTATTGATCACACGTGTTGAAGGATTGCCAATGATGCTGCTGTTCATCGTTTTCTCCTATAAAAACGCCGGTTTTGCTGCTGCTGCATTCAATGTAAAAACTTGCTCGATTTTCCGAGTGCATACACTTCGCGTCGCGCCGTGCGACGATCACGAACATCAATAATTGGTTTGCTGACCTGTGGACAGGACGGATTGCGATAACCGCCGCTTTCCAACGTGACGTCGTCCAATGTCGCCGGCCAGACACCGCCCAGCACGGGCCGAAATAACCAATGCACATACCCGCTGCGCGCGGCCGCGTCGACCAGATCATCGGCGTCCGGCGCTTCGGTCAAATATGGCGAACGAATGCCAGCCATTACATCCGCCAAACCAAATGCATTACGTGCCGCCGTTGCTTCCGCCTGGTCGGCGCCGGGCCGGCCAGGCGGGGCGGCTTGGATTCTTTCCAAGCTCCACGCGCCCAGTTCCCACGCCGCTTCCAACAGGGCGTTGTCGAGATCATCACAACGATCCCAAGGCGCGTTGACTTGTAATACCGAACTTTGTACTGGCTCAAACAATATGGTCTGGCCACCCGCGATCAGTGGAACTTCGACAAATCCATGCCAATGCAACGCTAAGACCACCGGTGTATTGGCATGGGGCACGGCGGCAAGTGTGATGGCCACTATTGGTTTTTGCATGACAATACGTTGATGCTCAATGAGGTCAAGAACATTCATGGTGAGGCCTCGCTGTGGCGATGTTGCTAAATTTGGCTGTCGTAATAACCACGTGCGGTCGACATTTCAACCGCCATATCAATGGTGCGCCGAGCCAAATTGCAAAGCGTTTCAATGTTAGTCTCGGTCGCATGGGTGGTGAACGCATCATAGGCGCGCTCAAACGCATCACGTGTCAGTCGCCACTCGGCAATGTTCAACTCGTTTTCATCAAATTGGCTGCGGGCGGCGTCAAAAAATTGTCGTAATCCAACTAGGCCGGCTTGCAAGTCGTTGCTACCTGCGCGATCGGCTTGGCGCTTTCCCAGCCAATTAGCACGACGGCCGGGTGGCGCTATTCGAGGAAAAAGCGGGGTGGGCGGGTTTTGCGGGGGTAGATTGGGGGCCATGGCATTCCCCGGATCACATACTGGCGGTGGCGGCCTTCATGTTTGCCGCGGCACCACGCGATAGAGCCAGAATGCGCCTCGGGTCAAATGCCAAATCTGCCGATGAGCAGGGTATTTCCAGTCTAATTTGGGCTGTCAAACGTGCCTGGCAGGTTTGACGCTTGGATG
>JAYTBF010000373.1:0-6519 GCA_043737175.1 Burkholderiales bacterium | reverse complement strand
TTTGACTTCGCCGCTGGCAAAGTCCGGCGACGCGGTATCAATTTCATAGGCGAGTATTTCATCGCGAAACAATCCTTCGGCGATAGCCTTGGATGCTTTTTGATGAGATGCAACTGCAAAGGCGTCTTGTTGCTCGCGGGTAATCTGCCACTGCTTGGCGACGTTTTCTGCGGTAATGCCCATGCCATAGGCAATGGCGATGTTTTCGTTATTGGCGAATACATCATGATTGAGCGCGATTTTATTGCCCATCATCGGCACCATCGACATGCTTTCGGTGCCCGCGGCAATCACCACGTCATCCTCACCGAGGCGGATGCGGTCAGCAGCTATGCTCACAGCCTGCACACCGGACGAACAAAAACGATTGATGGTCACGGCCGGCACACTGTCCGGTAATCCCGCCAGCAACACACCAATACGCGCCACGTTCATGCCCTGCTCCCCCTCCGGCATGGCGCAACCGACAATGACGTCGCCAATATCATGTGGATCGAGTCCCGGCACTTGCGCGATCACGCCGCGCAAAACATGCGCGAGCATGTCATCGGGCCGGACGTTTTTAAACATACCACGCGGGGCTTTGCCGACCGGTGTCCGAACCGTGGCAACAATATAGGCGTCCTGAATTTGTTTGCTCATTTTGTTTCTCCTGATTTCCTGTCATCCCGGCAAAAGCGGGGAATCCAATTTGTTTCATGTACCGTGTCTTGCGGCGATTAATCCTGACGCACGATTCGTGATGTCAGCCGTTAATTTCGCAAGGGTTTGCCGTTCTTCAACATAAACGCAATGCGTTCCTGCGTTTTGGGCATCTTTGCCAACTCACAAAAGTGTTTGCGCTCCAGATCAAGCATCCATTGTTCGGTCACCAACGTGCCCGGCTCGACCAGGCCGCCACACAAGACCTCGGCAATGCGTGATGACACCTCGTAATCGTGCTCAGAAATAAACCCGCCCTCTTTCATGTTGATTAACATCATCTTCATGGTGGCCACGCCTGTGTAACCCGCCACCGGAAACGGTGCCGCCGGCAACGGTGGACGGAAACCGCCATCGGCCATGGCACGCGCCTCGGCCAAGGCGACATACAACAATTCGTCCTTGTTAAAGATGATGCGATCGGTCTCCCGCAAATAGCCCATTTCCCGGCCATGCTCGGCACTTTTTGACACTTCGCCCATCGCCATGCGCATAAATACTTTTTGCAAATGTGGCATGACATCACCACCGCCTGCACTGATCGCCGAACGCAACGCCAACTCTTTGCAACCGGCACCGGCGGGCAACAATCCGACCCCGGCTTCCACCAAACCAAGGTAACTTTCGAGCGAGGCGACCACTTTGTTGGAGTGCATGACAAACTCACAGCCGCCACCCAGCGCCAAGCCATCAACCGCCGACACCACCGGAATCATCGAATGTTTGATGCGCATGGAGGTGGCTTGGAATTTGGCAACCATCGCTTCAAATTCGTCGTACTTTTGCGCCTGCAAACCTTCCAACGCCTTTGCCAAATTGGCACCGACCGCGTATGGCGCTTCATGCCAAATTACCATCGCCTTGTAATCGGCTTCAGCAAGGTCGATTGCCTGCAACAGGCCGTCGAGCACTTCTTCGCCGAGCGAATGCATTTTTGATTTGAACGACACAATCGCAATATCGTCGTGACCTTTTGCGGTCCACATGCGAACACCATCGCCCTCGATAATGGTCGTGCCTTTATCGGATTTTTCACCCAGCAACAATTCGGCAAACATCTGCCGTTGATAAACCGGCAACGCTGAACGCGCCACTGTTTTTTGGGTGGCTGCCGAATACGAGCCATCGACCGTGTGTACCCCGGTGCGACCTTCTTCCATCACCCACGCTGGCAACGGTTGTTTTGCCATTGCTTTACCGGCAGCGATATCTTCGTTGATCCATTGGGCGATCTGTTGCCAGCCGGCCGCCTGCCAGGTTTCAAATGGGCCCATCTTGTAACCAAACCCCCAGCGAATCGCAAAATCAATGTCACGCGCCGATTCGGCAATGTCGGCCAATTGCACCGCACAGTAGTGCCACAAATCACGGAATATCGACCACAGAAATTGTGCCTGCGGATGTGTGGACGATCGTAATGCCGCAAATTTCTCTGCCGGGTTTTTGATCTTCAAAATAGCGGCGACGTCGTCGGCCACCTTGCCTTCGTTGGCGACGTAATCCGTTTTGGCAAGATCAAGCACCAAAATGTCCTTGCCTTTTTTAGTGTAAAAACCACTCTTGGTTTTTTGGCCGAGCATGCCTTTTTCGATCATGACCTTCATATACGGCGGCACCGCATAATATTGGTGCCATGGATCGTCCGGCAGACTGTCGTCCATGGTCTTAAAGGTGTGGGCCAGGGTATCGAGCCCGACCACGTCGGCGGTGCGATAGGTGGCACTCTTGGCGCGACCGATGGCCGGACCGGTCAACGCATCCACTTCACCAAAACCAAGTTTGAATTGCATGGTGTGATGCATGGTTGCCGCGATCGAAAACACACCGATGCGATTGGCGACGAAGTTGGGTGTGTCCTTGGCGCGCACCACGCCTTTGCCCAGCGTGGTGGTTAAAAACGACTCGAGTTGATCGAGAATCGCCACATCCGTTTTTGCGGTCGGGATCAGCTCAACCAACTTCATGTAACGTGGCGGATTAAAAAAGTGGATGCCACAAAAACGGTGGCGCAACGCCTCGGGGAAAACTTTCGACAATTCAGTGATCGACAAACCAGACGTGTTTGACGCAAAAATCGACTTATCGGAAATAAACGGCGCGACTTTTTCGTACAACGCTTTTTTCCAATCCATCCGTTCGGAGATGGCCTCGATAATGAGGTCGCATCCCGCCAGCAACGACAAATGCTCGTCGTAGTTGGCCGCGGTTATTTGCGCCGACTTTGTTTTGACTGCAAACGGATCGGGCGACATTTTTAACATTGCAGCAATGGACTTGGTTACCACGCCGTTTTTTGGGCCTTCTTTGGCCGGCAAATCAAACAAAATTGTTTCAACGTTGGCATTGGTCAGGTGCGCGGCAATTTGTGCGCCCATCACCCCTGCACCCAACACGGCAACTCTACGAATATGCAACTGACTCATTTCTCTCTCCCGCTTATTCAAAATTTAAACTCTAAGTTAGACGCGCTGTTTCATGACAATTCGCCTGAAACAACCCGCCGATAATCGACATTTATTATTCGGTAGCCAACGCCCTCGGCTTGCCATGTTCATCAATGGCCACATAGGTCAACTGCGCCTCGGTGACCTTAACCACCTCACAACCAAATCGATTGCGCTGGGCGTACACCTCCACCTCAATACTGATCGACGTCCGGCCGGTTTTTGTCACCTTGGCATAAAAACTAACCAGGTCGCCGACAAATACCGGCTCTTTAAACACAAACGAATTCACCGCCACCGTCACCACCCGCCCTTTGGCGCGCTCCGAGGCTGGCACACTCGCCGCCAAATCAACCTGCGCCATGACCCAACCGCCAAAAATAGTTCCGTTGGCGTTGGTGTCGGCCGGCATCGGAATCACCCGCATGGTTGGCATGCGATTCGCCGGTAGGGTGACAATGTCGCAGTAGTCCGAGCCGTCATTGTTCAATTTTGGCGTGTCCGTGTTCATATTTTTTTCCCGTCGCTTTTCACAATTCGTGTCCCTCGTACATTTGCTCAATCGCGCCGGCGTATTTTTTGACAATTTCGTTGCGCTTGAGTTTCATGGTTGGCGTCATCATGCCGTTGTCTATGGTCCATTTTTCCTTGGCAACGGTAATTTTTCTGACCTGCGCATAACCCGGAAAATGTTTGATGTGATTGGCAATACGTTGCAGCAAATTTTTTTCCGCCTTGCCGTCACTGCCAAATTGCGCGTTGACCAACGCTGCCTCGGCCACCGAACCCCATTCGTCATCGTTGAGCACGACAATTGCCGATAAATACGGTTTGCCCTCGCCGAATATCAATACCTGTTCAAACAGCGGATCGAGCTGGATAGCCATTTCCATATCACCCGGTGGAATTTTTTCGCCATTGCCCAGCACGATTATTTCCTTGAGTCGGCCGGTGATGGTGACAAAACCCTGCGCGTCGATCTTGCCCTGATCGCCTGTGTTCAGCCAACCATCGTCGGACAATACCGCCCGCGTGGCGTCTGGATTATTCCAATAACCGAGCATGATATTCGGGCCGCGCGCAAACAACACGTCGTTTTCCCCGACCCGCAACTCTACTCCGGGGACCACCCGGCCGATGGTCAGCGGATTATTATTATCGATCAGGTTTACCGACAATAAAGGCGACGCTTCGGACAATCCGTACCCCTGACAAAGTGGCAATCCCAAACCGATAAAAACTTTGGCCACAGACGGCGACAAAGCTGCCCCGCCAGAAATGGCCAATCGCAATTTGCCACCGAGCCGATTTAATAACTTTTGCGCGACCAGCGGTTGCAATATCGGCCACAACAAAAAACGCAGCTGCCATTGACCGCGACCATGTTCGTATTCAAATTTTGCCCAGCCAGTGTCGACTGCAAATGCAAACAATTTGCGTCGAATCGCCGGCGCATTTTTAAGTTGATCGTTTATTGCCGCGTAAAATTTTTCGTAAATGCGCGGCACGGAAAAAATGATGGTTGGCTGGACAATACGAAAATCTTCCGCCAGCTGCGGAATCGATCGTGCGAACACCATGGAGGCCCCTGACACCACATTGAGGTAGTAGTCACAAGTGCGCTCAAACATATGCGACAGCGGCAAGAACGACAAAAATATATCACTCGGAAAAACATCGTAAACCGCCAAACCAGATTGCACATTGGACAAAATATTGCGATGTGAAAGCATCACACCCTTGGATTTGCCGGTGGTGCCACTGGTATAAACAATCGTGGCAAGTTCCGCGCCGGTTGATGGCAGCTTTTCGAAAACACCCGCCGTATCCGGCAACCAATCGACCAAACTCACCAGTCTCGGCTCGTCTGCATCTATTACAGGTTTGATACTGATAATTCGCACCAGCGAGCCCAATTGATCGCGCACCGTTTTTAGCCGCTTCCAATGCTCCTCACCGTCGATGACAATCACTTTGACATTGGCATTGTTCAGAATGTAGGCAACGTTATCCGGACGATCATCAACAAACAGCGGTACCGGCACCAGACCGTGCGCGTAGGCGGCCTGATCAAACACCACCCAATTGATACTGTTTTTCAACATGATGCCAATACGATCGCCGGGTTGCAGGCGGTCGCGCCGCAATCCTTCGCGCGCACGCATGACCAAATCGCCCGTTTGCCGCCAGGATACCCCGCGCCACGCCTGTTTCGCTGTGTCAAATTCGCGATACGCTGGCGCATTCGGTGAAGTCCGACAACGCAATGAGAACACGTCGGCAATAGTCGCGTCGTCCTCGATCATGAGGTAGCGGGTGTCATTACGATTTTTTAATACGGACGACTCGCTCAAACGCCTTCCTCCGATTGCCATCTGTTCTTTTTAATAAAGATCGTTGTGCACCAGCGACCTATGGTCCATGAACCATTGGCCACCGCTATTTTTTGCGTGGACTTACCCACATATTGATTTCAACTTTTGTGACCACATCACCCTTTTGATCTTTGATGTCAACACACACCACCACGTCACGCGCCGGGCCATCAACAATATCCATGGCGACACAAAATGCCTCGACGGAGGTCTCCGCCTTTTTCAAATACTGCACCGTCATGCCCTTCGGTAACCAGCGCATGTTTTTTGACAAGCTCGCTTCCATCATGGTGCCCGCACCAAATTCAGCGAGGTTGCACAATGCAATCGCGTGTACGGTCTGAATATGGTTTTGCACCGCCCGGCGTTTTTTCATGGCTACACGCGCGAAGCCCGGGCGCATCTCGACAAAACGTGGGTTGATCGAACCGAAGTACGGCGCCTTCCAGCAAATTATTTTTGAGAAAAGTATTTTGCCAAAAGGCTTTGTCGACAACTTTGACCATAGATCGAGCACTTGATTCATAGTTTTTATTCCACCTAAACGGTGTCCCAACCGGCATCGGGTTTGAAGCGTTCACCAAACTTAGATTCAAGCGATTCAATTTCAGCGCGCAATTTCCCGGCACCTGCCGAACGCAAATAATTAATCGGTCCGCCGCGGTGTGGTGCAAAGCCGGTGCCAAAGATCACGCCGGCGTCACACAAATCAGCATCAGCGACGATGCCTTCACGCACACAGGCGACCGCTTCATTCACGGCTGGCAATGTCATGCGCATCCATAGAGGTGCGAGATCCACCGTTCCCGATCCATTGGCTTTTTGCGGGCGGCCGTTCACCCATTTGTAGAATCCCTCGCCGGTTTTTTTACCCAACTTTTTGGCTTCGACCAATTCCTGAATCTTCTTCGGTTGTGGTGAATATGGACGTGCCAGCTCTTTGCCAACCGCCAAACCGACATCAAGCCCAACCGTGTCGGCGAGTTCAATCGGACCCA
>JAYTBF010000372.1:0-6536 GCA_043737175.1 Burkholderiales bacterium | reverse complement strand
TTGGAAAAACTTTCAACCGACCAACTGCTGCGCCCGCTGTCGGATGTGAAGGCGTTGCCCGCTTCTGGAACGGTTGGACAACAGCCGACTTCCCCGGGTGGAATTAATACAACCCCGACGACATCAGCAACTTCTGCGCTCGGCAACAATGTGCACCCGGTGGTTGGCGACGTCAAGACGGCGAATAATCCGGCAGTCGCCGGGCAACCGATAAATGCCCACGCCACCGTGCACAAAACAAAATCGGAGGTCTCAGGCAATGTGGCTCTCGGTACAAATTCGCAATTCGTCCCAGATCAACCGCTCGAATCACTTTTGCCGGATCAAACCAACGCAATCGGATTCATCGGGCTGAAGTCCGGCGACATCTTGCCGTACGCGCAATCAACCATTCGTGTCAAAGGTGCAACCGGAACATCGTTCAGCCTGACCGTCAACGGCACTGTTGTGCCAGAAAGCCAGGTTGGCAAGCGGGCGGTGCTTGACGGCAAACAATTGCAGGCATGGGAATTCATAGGTGTAGCGTTATTACCGGGTGCAAACGAAGTTGCAGTCAAACAGATTGATCAATTCGGCAATCTGCGTGGCGAAAGCAAAATTATCTTGTTTGCGCCTGGTGAACTTGCGCAAATCAAAGTTGAGTTTGCAAGTCAAATTAGAAAAAATGGCGGCGCGGTGGCCGACGGCAAAACACCGGCCGTGATCATTGTCAAGATGCAGGACAAACTTGGCACGCCGGTCACGTCGCGGTTGCCGGTAACGTTGAGCATAAATCTCGGCCGCCTGGATGTGATTGACGTTAATCCGGTGGAACCGGGTATACAGGTATTTATTGAGGGCGGTAGCGCGGAATTTTCAATCGTGCCACCCGTCGATCCCGGACAGGCGATGATTAGTGTTGAAAGTGGTCGCGTTCGTGTCAATACGCCGCTGGATTTCCTTCCGGATTTGCGTGACATGATCGCGGTTGGCGTGATTGAGGGAATTATTAATCTTCGTAAAATCGATTCCCGAGCATTGGTTCCCACACGTGAACAGGATGCTTTCGAAAAGGAAATCACACGTACCGCGCGCACTTGGAATGACGATAAGTCCCAAGGCGCCGCCCGCGCGTCACTGTTTCTGAAGGGCAAAGTCAAAGGCGAATATTTGTTGACGGTTGCCTATGACTCCGACAAGGATTCGAGAGAAAGACTGTTCCGTGATATTCAGCCAGACCAGTTTTATCCCGTCTATGGTGACGCGTCTACGCGCGGCTTTGACGCGCAATCAACCGGTCGGTTATATCTTCGTGTCGATAATAAAAAATCCTATTTGTTGTATGGGGATTTTAATACGTCGATGGGTGCTGAAAATCGGCAATTATCAAACTACAACCGGTCGTTAACCGGCGTAAAGCAGCACTACGAATCGGGAAAAATATCTGCAAATATTTTTGCTAGCCGCGATTCAACCAAACAGGTTATTGAAGAGTTTCCGGCAAATGGGACCTCCGGCCCGTTTCGTTTGGTGAACAGTCGCGGTTTAATCAATAGTGAAAAGCTGGAAATACTGACACGAGACCGTAATCGCAACTCGTCTATTTTGCGGGCTTTGCCGCTCATTCGTTTTGTCGATTACGAGTTGGAGTTGCTGACTGGGCGGATTCTTCTCAAGGCGCCGATTGCGTCATTGGATGAAAATCTCAATCCACAATCGCTGCGTATTACCTACGAAGTGGATCAGGGTGGACCGGAGTTCTGGGTTGCCGGTGCGGATGCACAAATAAAGTTGACCGATCGTATTGAAGTCGGCGCATCCATTGTCGACGACCGCAATCCTCTCGATAAATATCGGCTGATGTCAGTAAATACTGTTGCCAAGGTTGCAGATAAAACATTCATCATTGCCGAGATTGTTCGCACTTCTCGTGAGAAATATTCCGATGGTGCGTCGCTCGGTGAATTGTCCGGGTACGCAAAGCGAATTGAATTCAAACGCAAGGACGGTGATTTCGAAGGCAATTTGTATGTTGCGAAATCTGATGCTGGATTTGATAATCCGAACGCTTCCCTGGCGAAGGGTCGCACAGAGGCCGGTGGAAAAATGAGTTATCGCATCAATGATAAAACCGGCGTAAAGATGGAATTATTGGCAACGCAGGACAATATCACCAACGCAAAACGTGACGGCATTTTGCTCACATTCGAACGTACTTTGGCAGCTGGCTTGCGCGCCGAATTGGGGATGAGGCATTCACGTGATACTCAGGCTGCGCAATTGCCGGGAGTTGGCGGATCATTGGGGCAGCAAGTTAAGAATGAGGTTACAACGATCAGAAGTCGGCTGACAGGAGAATTGCCCGGCGTGAAAGGGCTCAGTGCCTACGGTGAAGCCGAAGTTGATATTGAAGACTCTGCCCGCAAAATTTTGGCGGTTGGTGGTGAATATCAATTGCCAAACAAGGGGCGCCTGTATGTACGTCACGAATTCGTATCATCCATTACCGGGCCTTATGGATTGAGCAGTCAACAGCGCCAGAATGCAACTGTGTTTGGCGTGAATACGGACTACATGAAGGACGGCAATTTGTTTAGCGAATATCGGGTGCGTGATGCGCTTTCTGGTGGGGACGCCGAGGCTGCCGTGGGATTACGGAATGTCTGGACCCTTGCGGACGGAATCAAACTGCAGACGGGGTTCGAACGCGTGCATACCATCACTGGTGTCGGTACCGGTGAATCTGCCGCCGCCACGTTTGGTGTCGAATACACCGCCAATCCATTGTGGAAGGGATCGACTCGCCTTGAAATTCGCAAAGGAAATTCGCAAGATTCGATTCTTTCCACGGTGGCGTTGGCGTCGAAGTTAAACCGCAATTGGACGCTGCTCGGTCGCAACACTTTTTCACTGCTGACCAATAAAGGTCAAACTGCCGGTGAGAATAGACAGGATCGCCTGCAGTTTGGTCTGGCCTACCGTGATACGGATAACGACATTTGGAATGCGGTAGGTCGTGTTGAGCATCGGACAGAAAACGACACCACACAACCGGCAGTGGTGCTTAAGCGTTCGGTTGAAATGATTTCCTTGCATGCAAATTGGCAACCACGCCGTCCCTTCACCTTTAGTGGCCGCTACGCGGCCAAGTGGGTCAATGATCAATCTAACGGTTTGTCGAGTAAGAGTAGCACCCACCTGGTCGCCGGCCGGGCAATTTGGGAAATTGCCCCGCGCTGGGATGCTTCGCTCAATGCTTCAACGTTGTTGAGCCGCGGGACTGCGGCTCAACAATATGGCCTGGGTGTGGAGCTTGGCTTTATGGTGATGAAAAATCTTTGGGTTTCGGCTGGTTACAATTGGTTTGGTTACAAGGATGCGGATTTAACGGCTGGAGAATACACAAATAAGGGCGTCTTTCTGCGGTTACGTTATAAGTTTGACGAGGATCTATTCGCGAACAAATCGAAATCGGCGGCTGTTCCACCGTCGGCGGTGAGTCCGGTGACATCATCGGCTATTGTTACGTCAGGTCTCGTTGATGGGGCGCAAAAATGAGATTTGCGGTCTGGTCACGCCGACAGAATAAACAAATCGTCCAGTCACGAGAGCGAATGACTTGCCCGTTATCAACCAGATTTGAGCATGCGTCGCCGATGCATTCTGCGAGCACCGGCCTTGGATTCGGCCGTTTTATTTGGTCACAACTGGTATCGGTCATCGCCGTCACCGGCATGGTGTTGTGCGTAAACGCGCACGCGCAAACGACCATATCGGCGCTCATTAACCAATCGTGCGCCGGTACACGTTTTGGCTCGAACCTGGGCTGTACCGCCAATGACGTCAGCGCCAGTATCACCTTTGCGCAGCCGGCAGCCAATACGTTGACCAGTTGTATCGCCGGCTCCACAGTAACCGTCGACGTGATCGCCACACTCGGTTCCGGCATGCCGAATCGCTACGACCTTGGCATATTTTTTGGTGAAAGCAATAATGACCCGCAGTTGAACAATGCGGCTAACACCTGTTCTCTGGGCGTATTTCCAAACACGCCATCGCCGTTTTCCAATTTCGACGGGGACGTTTGTGGCGATTTTGCCGGTGGGCAGGCCAATATACCGCTCCTCATTACCGGCGTAAAAGTAAAGTGTGCGCCGCAGGCAGGCACCAATTCAGTGGCGATTCCTTTTTTGCTGTCGTGGAGCCAAAGCAACAGTCCCAGTGCCACCTGTGTTGCCGACCTGGCGCCGGGCACACAATCGAAATGTAGTGCATCTACGGCCGGCACGGTCACGCAATTAATTTCTTATGGATTTGTTAATCTGACCAAGGCCACACTGCGCGCCGGTGATGCCCAGTCATTCAGTTTTTCGTCGGTGGCCAGCGGTGGGCAAACGCCGGATTGGACTCTTGCAGGCAGCCCTTCCTCGCAGACTCTCACGCATGGACAGACCAAACGTATTGCGGTGCCGTTGTCATCAACTGGCGGCACACAGACGCTCACGATTACCGAGGCACTATCGACCTTTTGGGAGCCCGGCGTCACGATTTCTTGCGTTGCCGCAGCCGGTGCAACCGGCAATCCCGCCACGGTCAATAATGCAACGCGGACCATAACGGCAGCACTGACCGGCGCCAACTACGGCGCGGATTGCACCATCACCAATACCAAACGCAGCCGAATTACCATTGCCAAAAGCATCGCCGGTCGTGCGGTTTCAACGGATCAATTTACTGTGACCGCGACTGGTGGTGGAACGTTGACTGATACCGCTGGTACGACTATTGTGTCGCCGGTAAATGTCACCACCACCGGTATCAACACCAGCGCACAAACCAGTTTCTGGAGTCAACCTGCGCAGGCCGTGACCATCAGCGAAACCGCCGCCAGTGGTAGCCTGGCCGATTACATTTCAACCTATGCCTGCATCAATGCCACAGCGGGTTCCGCCACCGTTATGCCCGCCGCGGCGGGCACCGGTTTTGCGCTGACGCCCGCCGCAGGCGATGACATCACCTGCACATTCACCAACACACCCAAACCAATACTAACCAAGGCATTCGCGGTTTCCAGTCTGGCGGTCAATCAAACCACAACGCTGACTTTCACCATCAACAACGTCGCGGGCGCATTGGCGCAAACGGGCATCACCTTCACTGATGCCTTTCCGGCCGGCCTTGTCATCGCCGGCACGCCGGGTGTGGTCAATTCGTGCGGCGGCACGCCGACCATCACCGCGACCGCCAACGCCGGCAGTTTTGCCATTGGCGGAACCGGCGTGAACGCCGCCGCCGGTGTCTCGTCATGCACCATCAGCGTCAACGTGACCTCTGCCACGGCTGGCAGCTACACCAACGGGGCGGCACAAATTACGGCTGTATCAGGCAATCTCAAAAACGGTGTGACGAATCAGGTGCTCAATTTTTTTAGCGCACCGACCGTGACCAAGTCGTTTTCGCCGTTGACGATAGTGGTGGGTGGCGCGAGCACTCTGACGATCATCGTCACCAATCCGTCCGCAAACCCCGCCAATCTGACGGGCGTGTCCATCAATGACATCTATACAGGCACCCTGCAAAACAACGCCACCGGCAGCGTCACCTGTTCCAGTGCGGGGAGTGCGACCCTTTCGGGCGGGGTCAATGGCGGAACGAGTGTGGGTTTTGCGGCGGGCACGATCATTCCCGGTGGCACTTGCACCATCACGCAGGGTGTGACGGCAACCAGCACAAACAACAATACCACCAACACGCCAACCGCAACCGGGCCTGTCAGCCTGACAGGATTGGCAGCGGGTGCCACGCTGACAGTTGGCAATGCCATTGGCGTCGCAAAATCATTTGGCATCAACCCGGTCGCGCTCAACACCAATTCGCTGTTGACCATCACGCTGACGAACACAAATGCCAGTGCGGCGAGCGGAGTGGCATTTACCGATACCTATCCCGCCAATTTGGTCAACAACGGCGGGGCAGTGGTCTCCAATACCTGCGGCGGAACGGTCGCGGTGTCCGCGAATGCCACCAATCCCGGCGTCACCAGTTTAAGCGGGGGCGCCATACCGGCCAATGGCAACTGTGTCATCACGGTCAACACGCGCAGTGCGACCGCCGGCAGCTATACCAACACCATCGCCACCGGCGGTGTCACTTCCACCAATACGCCTGCCAATACGCAGTCGGCAAGTGACACTTTGCTGGTGGGAACCGCCAAATTGGACAAATCATTTGGCAGCGCGCTGGCGCTGGGTGGCACGGTCACATTGACTTACTCGGTCATCAATACAGCGGCGGTGGCGGTGAGCTTTACCGACACGCTGCCGGCCGGATTGCGCGTGGCATCATCTCCCAATGTCGGCGGCACCTGCACAGGCGGGACAGTCACCGCCACCGCACTCGGCAACACCATCACCGTGGCCAGCCGCAACAGCATCAATGGCACTTGCACGATTACGGTTGCCATCACCACGGCCACATCGTTCACACTCGGTACTTGCCCGCAGGCCAACAACACCAACGGCAACAGCAATATTTCCGCGACCACCAACATTGGCGCG
>JAYTBF010000371.1:0-6557 GCA_043737175.1 Burkholderiales bacterium | reverse complement strand
TGGCGGGATTAATACAGCGGTGCGGGTCGGTCGGCGTAAAGCGTGGCCGGACGCTGAAACTCAACCTGATTGGTCAGGAAATCGACCGTGTTTTGAATCACGCTCTGATCGCGCAAGATGCGCCGGTGGCCCAGCCCTACGGTGGTGCGAAGGCGAGCGTCTGGCCAGGTGGTGGCCAGCGCAATACTGCCCGCCAGTTTGGTTTCGCGATCATCACGATCGTGGATAAATAAGGCCGGTGCCTTGATATTGGCGACCGAATGCGGCAATTCGAATTCTTCCCAGGCGACGCCATAACGCTGCTCAAAGCGCCACTGCATCGCGCGCCGCACCCGCTCGGAAATGCCCAGATAACGCGCAAACATATGGGAGTAACGAATCAACGATGCGGGTGGGGCGATCAACACCACGCGTGGCATGGGCGCTGCAATATGTCGGCGGTTCAGGCTGCGACGCAACACACTGCCGACTGCGGCACCACCCAATGAGTGTGACACCATGCCGTGTACGGCCACCCCTCGATCGATCAGCGTGTCCCACACCGCCTCAAGCCCGCGCCAAAAGTCGACCAAGGCCGCTTGTTGCCCATCACTATGGCCGTGGCCAATATGATCAAACAACACCACCTGAAAGCCGGCTTGGTTGAGAGGTGCCACAAAGCTGCGCAGTTGTGCGCCGCGCCCGCCCCAGCCGTGACACAAAATGACCGCAGGCAGACGTGCGTCCCCAATTGCCCATGCGGCTATCCGCCCATCAGGCGTTGGCACATCGATGGGCCGTGCTTGTGCATGTAACTGATTTTCTTGCCGCGTGTGGGCAAAGCGGGGCGGGGTGATAAACATGTTTAGTGCCTGGCGCAGCGCCAGCCTCGGCGCAAACAGCGACACCAATTGCATGCGGGTTCGATTGAACAATTGGCGGATAGACGATCCGCGCAGCGGCAGGTACAGCAATGAATTTAACAGCACGAATGTGCTATTTTTTGGCGCGCGTAAAGGTGGAAAAAGTGTGCTCATGGAAAGTCCTCCTAGAAGGCAGGGTTAGTTGTGTGGGTGGAAGGCTTTAATCAGCCGGTCAAATGCGACACGTGCGCGTTGATTGGCCAGTTTGTCTTGAAATAAATTGCGTGCGCGGTAACTGGTGGCGATGATGCCAAATAACTCAAAGGCAAATTGTTCACAATCCGTTTCACCGGCAAATTCGCCGGTATCAATGGTCATTTGCACACTGCGTTTGATTTCGTCATTCATGTGCAACATATGTTGGTGTAAGGCGTCGCGCATGGGGCCCGGGCGATCATCAAACTCGCCGAGGGCGGACATCATCGGGCAGGCCTTGAGATTGCTGCGCTCGACCCATAACAGCCAGTTTTCAAATAAGGCGATCAATCGTTTCAGGCCGCGTGGTGCCTTCAAGGCTGGCAAAAATGAAAACTCGCGATAACGCCGCACCGCTTCGTCGAGCGTGGCAATTTGTAAGTCTGTTTTTGAACCAAAGTGGGCGAACAGGCCACTTTTGGACATGCCGGCTTTTTCGGCAAGGCTGCCGATGGTGAGCGCTTCAAATCCATCCACGGCGGCAATACTCACCGCCTCATCAAGGATTGCGGCGCGGGTGACTTCACCCTTCGATAATTTAGCGGCAGAAAATGTCATGCGCCAAATAATAATACGATCGTACTATTATTGCAAGAGATGGATCAAAATAATTGCAAAAATGAAACTCTATGTTATACCCGCATTTGCGGGCAATAATGTCTGAAGTTCGGCTTATTTAAACGAGTTCGTAAATTAAACGATTCTCGGTAGGTTCGGCACCCTGTGATGGAGCTTGCGGTCAGGGACGCGCGCGCATCCAATTGGCAAAATGCGATGCGGGCAGTGCCGGGCTGAAAACATACCCTTGCACCAGGTCGCAGCCCAATTTCTTTAACTCGCGAAGGCGTGCGTCATCTTCAACACCTTCGGCAACAACCTGCAAATTAAAGCTGTGCGCAAGGGCAACAATCGAGCGGACAATTTTTTGATCGGCTGGTGAATCACAAATATTCTGTACAAAAAGTCTGTCAATTTTTAGTTCATCAAGCGGAAAATTCTTAACGTACGAGAGCGACGAATAACCTGTTCCAAAATCATCAAGTGCAATTTTGACGCCGAGAGCTTTTAAACGGTTTAAAACCGCAATAGATCGTTCTGTATCGCTGATGGTGGCGTTTTCGGTAATTTCAAAGGTAATGCATTTTGGATCCACCCCCCAAGTGCCAATGGCTTGCTGAATCTGCTCGGGCAACTCTGAGTTTGCCAAAGAGATGGTCGATAAATTGACGCTGATATTGACGTCAATGCCCAACTTTTTCCATTCGGTTTGCTGACGAAAGGCGGTATTGATGACCCAATGGGTCAGTGCGCCGATTACACCGCTGAGTTCGGCCACACGAATAATGGTTGCCGCTGGTACCGGCCCATAATCAGGTGCGTCCCACCTGACCAGCGCTTCAACAGCAACACATTTGCCTGACTTTAGATCAACCTGTGGCTGGTAATGCAGCTGAATGCGGTTGGTACGAATGGCTTCGCGTAGGGGTGCCTCTAGTCCCAAATACACATCCGAGTCGCCACGGTCTTCGTTTTGGAAAATATGTTGTGCGAAGTCATGCGACACCGCGACGCCTGCGGCAATGTCGGCGTGGACCACCAACTCTTCAGCAATTTCGCCGTGATCCGGGAACAAAACAATGCCGATGACCGGTCGTATGGCAACGGTTGATTCACCGATTAAAAATCCTTCTTCCAGAAGGCGCTGTATTTTGTCGGCGGCAAGGATTGCCTGCGAAGTACTCTTCAAATTTGGCAGAAGAAAAATGATTTTTTCTTCTGATACGGCCGTATATCGATCAGCAGCCCGCAATGCCCCATGAAGTCTGAGCAAAGCATGTTTCATTAATTCGGTGGAGGGTGCGCCAACCATGGCGTCAAGTTTGTCGGGCCTGATCAAATGCACCATTAACAACCCAACACTGCGTTGCGATATGCGCGCAAACTCAAGCGCATTGTTGATCGACGCAATGAGTGCCTCGCGCGCAATCTGCTGCGACTCAGCCGCATCGGCACCAGCGGCGTTTGCCGCCTTGATTGAGGCAATCGTTTGTAATTTTTGATCAGATGGCATTGACAACAATTGGCGCGAAAAAGATTACCGGTTAGCCCAGATAGTACTCGTTTGGATCGATGCCGTAGGCATCGCTAGGCAGGCCGCGTCGGATGTAAATTGGATTGTCCGACACATCATAAATCAAATCCATGACGTTCGGGTGTTTGAGCAGCTTCTTGTCCACTTCGGTCACAACCAGAACCTTCGGCCGCAGACGCTTTTGTTTGTTATGGGTGACCACGACGGCGACTTCCCCGGTCGAAAGTTCTACCAGGCTGCCCACCGGAAATACCCCGATCGATTGAATAAAGTGCTCGATCATTTCTGCCTGAAACTGTGCGCCACCCCAGCTGGTCAACATTTGTAATGCTTCATGCGGCGACGCCGCCTCGGCATAGGCACGTTTGGTGGTGATGGCCGAGTAGGTGTCCGCGATCGCCGCCATTTTGCCGAAGATTCCGATCGCGTTGCCGGACAGCCCGAATGGATACCCGGAGCCATCCATGCGCTCGTGGTGTTGCGCAACCGCGTCGATGACATCCGGGTTGACGTGAGCGGTCTGATTCAAAATATCAACACTATGTTTGACGTGAAGTTTGATTTCTGCAAACTCTGCAGGTGTCAGCCGCGCATGTTTTTCCAGGAGCGTAAGTGGTATGCGGATTTTGCCAATGTCGAGTAATAGTCCGATGATGCCAAGCTGGGCGAGGTGCTCTTTGGGGTAACCCAAATGCCGGCCGAATGCGATCAGGTTAATGGCCACCCGCAGGCCATGGTCGTAGGTTGACGAATTTTTTTCGCGCATGCGCGCGACCCACATCATGGCATCCGGATTACGTACCATGCTGTCGACCATATCCTCGATCACCCGCTCGACTACGTCGACCTGCATGGTGTTTCCTGATCGAATGTCCGCCACCACGTTTTGAAGCAGGGTATGCGTGTTGGTGAAGGCATCTTTGGCCGCGCCAATTTCTGATTCGACCGGTTTTTTATCCTCATAAATGGTCAACTGCACGGTTTCAGGAAGAAATGACGGACGCGCGGTTTCAACCTTGGCGGGCGCGGTGTATTGATCAAGATCCAAATCGTCTTTTTGCGATGAGGAAAATAGATTCTTTACGTCCTGTTTTAATTGACCGAACAAGCCAAACAATCCGCCCGAACCGCGGGATGGCAACTTATCGCGAGAGCTTGCTGTTGTGCCTGCACGACTGTCATTTTGGTTTTCGTCAACAGTCCGTTGGCTGATCGGGACGGCAAATTCGCCGACCTTTTTGGGCGAAGCCTGATTCGACCCAGTGGTATTGCCGGTCGGTTTTTTTGTACTTGGCAGAGCGCCCAGATTGCCGGTTGCCGCCCGCAATTGTTCAACAGACGTAGGTGTGGCTGCAGCCGTACGATGGACGGTCACGACCGGGTCATTGCCCAAGTCGCGTTTTTGCGGGGTCACGTTTTTCGCGGGGCGTTGTTCAAATTCCTGCCCGGCGGAGCGCATGGGATCAATCATGACCCATTTGCAGTGCGCTTGAATCTGCGTAATCTGCTCGGCATCTTCAAGCATAAAGCCCTGCAGCAGAAACGGTGTATCCATCCACGGTCGATCTAAGTCGGCAACAAACATACCGACCTTCAAATCATTTGACGGTTTTTTTTGTAGCATGCTTTTTATTTCCCGCTCATGAGTCCGGTCATTATTGCCATCTACAGACCTATTCTATTTGTTTAGTAATTGATGAATATTTTGTCTGCCAATAATACTATTGTTTGCCTCTGCCGGTCTCATTTTTGGACCATTGATTGGTTCTATTTGAAATTTTTCGAGGTTTTGATGAATTTGATCGATCAAAAGTTCTAAAACGCTTAAAACGGCATTTGGTAGGTGGAAAAAAAATCGAATTGTCGTTATGCTCCCGCAACTTTTTCATTTATTGGGTGATCTTTTGGAATTTCAGCTGTTGGCGCAGAGTCAGAATAAACAAGGCATCGCCCGCCGCGGTCGGTTGAGTTTGGCCCATGGCATCATCGAGACGCCGGTGTTTATGCCGGTGGGCACCTACGGGACGGTCAAGGCGATGAGCCCGTTGGAGTTAAACGAGATTGGCGCACAAATTGTGCTGGGCAATACTTTTCACCTTTGGTTGCGGCCGGGCACGGATGTAATTGCGAAACACAACGGCCTGCACCGGTTTATGGCGTGGGACAAACCTATTCTGACGGACTCGGGCGGCTTTCAGGTTTGGAGTTTGGGCGACCTACGCAAGATTACCGAGGAGGGCGTCACCTTTCAATCCCCGGTCAATGGCGACAAATGTTTTTTGTCACCGGAAGTGTCGATGCAGATTCAGAAAGTATTGAACTCCGACATTGTTATGATTTTTGATGAGTGTACTAATTTTCCAGCGACCCACGACGAGGCGGCGCAATCGATGCGGCTGTCGTTGCGCTGGGCCAAACGTTGTCGCGACGAATTTGACCGATTGGAAAATACCAATGCGTTATTCGGCATCGTGCAAGGCGGCATGTATGAGGACTTGCGTGACGAATCACGCGAAGCGTTGGCGGAAATGAATTTTCACGGCTATGCCATTGGTGGATTGTCGGTTGGTGAGCCAAAGGAAGACATGCTCAGAATTCTGGAACATACCGCGCCGAAACTGCCGGCAACCAAGCCGCGTTACGTGATGGGAATTGGCACACCGGAAGACTTGGTTGAGGCCGTGGCGCGTGGTATGGATATGTTTGATTGTGTGATGCCAACACGAAACGCTCGTAATGGCTGGTTATTCACGCGTTTTGGCGACATCAAAATTCGCAATGCAAAACACCGCGAGGATGTCAGACCCTTGGATGAAACTTGCGGGTGTTACACCTGTCGGACGGCAACACGCGCTTATTTGCACCATTTGCAACGTACCAATGAAATTATGGGTGCCCGTTTCAACACGATTCACAATCTTTTCTACTACCAAGAGTTAATGCGCGATATTCGCGCCGCGATTGAAGGTGATCGTTTTGACGCGTTTCGCGATCAGTTTTATGCGGATCGTGGCCGTGGAATAGATTGATGCGGTGTGTGGCAATCAATTGAATGGTGAAAGCCTATGTTGGGCGCGCATTTCCGACCAAAATAGGCTGATAATCGCCTAATCTATTGGCATTTCGCTCGGTTTGCCGAAGTTGTCTTGCCGGATGAATGTGCCAGTGGTCCTTGCGAAGAGTGAATCCGCTATAATTTCGGGTTGATTTCTGCTGAGATTGCCCAAACTAACTTCCGTTGGCGGCATTCCTCGGTTTGCATCATCCGTCCTTCCGTCACAAACTGTGCCATACCGTCGTCATCGACATCATTCAAACCTGTTATCGGGGAGCACCACATGATTAGCAATGCCTACGCCCAAACCGCC
>JAYTBF010000370.1:0-2661 GCA_043737175.1 Burkholderiales bacterium | reverse complement strand
AGCAATAGGATTTAAAAGTGAAAGTCGTTATTCTGCGGCTGTTTTCAGGTGAAAACGCCCCAACGTGGCCGTAAATAAACGAGTTTTATGTTTTGTTTGTTTATTCTCCTTCGCTGCGCCGCACAATAAGGTTGGGGTCATCTGCTAAAATGGCGATTGTGAATTAATTCTTTCCCGCAGCTCGGGACGTTGTTTCCTTCAGGTGCAAAATGCCGATTTACGCTTATAAATGTGCCTCCTGTCATCATGCGGATGACGTGATGCAAAAAATGTCCGATGCCGCCTTAACGGTATGTCCGTCGTGTGGCAAAGAAACCTACGCCAAACAATTGACTGCTCCCGGCTTTGCCCTCAAGGGCAGTGGTTGGTATGTCACTGATTTCCGTGGTGGCAATAACGGTGCCGCCAAGTCGGAATCGGAGACCAAAGGTGCCGACCAGGCCTCTGCGTCAGGAACGACAAAATCCGATGTTAAGAGTGACGTAAAAAGCGATGCCAAATCGGACGGGTCGGTAAAAAGCGAATCCGGTAAATCATCCGCCGCGCCGGTAGCGACGCCTGCACCGAGTGCGCCAACTCCCGCAGCGTCGTCACCATCCACGACGTGATGCCATGAAAAAATATTTGATTGCCGGATTATTGGTTTGGATTCCTTTGGTCATCACCGGTTGGGTGTTGAAGCTATTGATTGACGTCATGGATCAAACTTTGTTATTGATGCCTGAAGGATTTCGAACCGATGCGGTGTTCGGCTTTCACGTGCCTGGGTTGGGCGTGATTTTAACGATCGCCATTGTTTTGCTCACCGGCGTGCTCGCAGCAAATTTTTTAGGCAAAAAATTGTTGAATTGGTGGGACTTAATTTTGCAACGCATCCCCATCGTCCGCTCTGTTTACGGCGGCGTGAAACAAATCTCCGACACGCTGTTTTCACCGGAGGGCAAAGCCTTTCGCAAAGCGGTGTTGGTGCGTTATCCGCAACATGACACTTGGACGGTCGCATTGTTAACCGGTGAACCCGAGCATGAAGTGACCGACCACTTGGGTCACGATAACTATTCGGTATTTGTGCCGACCACGCCCAATATTACCGCCGGATTTTTTCTGATTGTTCCAAAGAACGAAGTCATTCCTCTAAAAATGACGGTTGATCAGGCGTTGAAATATATTATTTCGATGGGTGTGGCCGAGCCGCCGCGATTCATCGTGCCATCACACACCAACGGGGCCGAGATGAAAAAATCCGGCACCGACCTTAATCCGTAGCCGCTGGAATTTTTTCCAGCGGCGGATCGTTTCTTCCGCGCTTTTTCACACTCCCTGATCGTGTGGCTTGACCGATCACTGTGGAGAGCGTCGATTCCTCTTTCGCTTTATGCTGTTGTTGCGCTGATTGTTGCGTAGGCAGTACCAATATGGACTGGCAAAAATGAGAACCAATTATTGCGGCTTGATTGATTCAAGCTATCTCGGACAAACCGTTACCATCTACGGCTGGGCGCATCGTCGGCGCGATCATGGCGGCGTCATTTTTATTGATTTGCGCGACCGCGAAGGGTTGTTGCAAGTGGTGATCGATCCGGATACTCCGGAGGCATTCAAGACTGCCGACCAATCCCGCAACGAGTTTGTCATGCGTATCACCGGTCTGGTTCGACGCCGTCCGGAAGGCACCGTGAATACCAATTTGAAGTCGGGCGAGGTTGAAGTGCTCGCCAAGGACATCGAGGTATTAAACGCGTCGCTAACACCGCCGTTCATGATGGACGATGACAACATCAACGAGGAAACCCGTCTCAAATACCGCTATCTTGATTTACGCCGTCCGCAAATGCAGGCGAATATGCGTTTGCGCCATCGTGTTTCATCCGCTGCCCGCCGTTATTTGGATGACAACGGTTTTATTGATGTGGAAACACCGGTTTTGTACAAATCCACACCCGAGGGTGCACGCGAATTTTTGGTGCCGTCACGAATTCACGACGGGCAGTTTTACGCGCTGCCGCAATCCCCACAGCTTTTCAAACAGTTGCTGATGGTGGCCGGGTTTGATCGTTATTATCAAGTGGTGAAGTGTTTCCGCGACGAGGACTTGCGCTCTGATCGTCAGCCTGAATTTACCCAGATCGATATCGAAACATCGTTTCTGGGTGAGCGCGAAATTCAGGACATCATGGAAGGCCTCATTAAGGCGCTGTGGAAGGCCGGCACTGGCGTTGATCTGCCCGATTTTCCACGCATGACCTATGCGGACGCCATGCGGCGGTTCGGCTCGGACAAACCGGACCTGCGCAATACACTCGAATTAACAGAACTAACCGACCTGATGAAAACGGTTGACTTCAAAGTCTTCCGTGCCGCGGCGGATATGAAAAACGGCCGGGTTGCCGCGCTTTGTGTGCCGGGTGGCAATGAAAAATTCAGCCGCAAGGAAATTGATGACATGACCACCTTTGTCGCCATTTATGGTGCCAAAGGGCTGGCATACATCAAGGTCAACGACATCACCAAGCCCAACGAAGAAGGTTTGCAGTCGCCGATTGTTAAATTTTTAAATGCGGAATCACTCCAGGCGATTCTGACGGCGTGTCAGGCGAAAAGCGGCGACGTGATTTTTTTCTGCGCGGACAAAGCCAAGGTGGTCAACGATTCACTCGGTGC
>JAYTBF010000369.1:0-6611 GCA_043737175.1 Burkholderiales bacterium | reverse complement strand
CTTCCGTCATAGTCACCGACTATTTCGGTCGATCCAAATTGTACTTCGTACGCTCAATGGCCTGCGCGCGCGATAGCAGGCGCTTGAGCGGTCCTTTTCCACCCTCTTCTCTCGCAATATCTCGATATTGCTCGATCAGTCGAGTAAAAAATCACTCGCTCCTGCGCACACTCTCGAACGTGCCCCCATGAAATATGCAGGTTAAACATGGGCAACAACGGCGAACGTTATAATGTCGCCATGAAAATAGAATTATCCCCCACTGAACGGCAAGCGCTGAAAGCGAAGGCCCATCCCATCGATCCACTGGTGGCTATCGGCGACAAGGGGCTCAGCCCAAGCGTCATGCGTGAAATTGATCGCACCCTGGCCGCGCACGAATTGATAAAAATTCGCGCCAATACCGACGACCGCGACGAACGTGTTGCATGGATGGCCAAAATTACCGATGCATTGTCGGCCGCCCCTGTGCAAATCATCGGCAAAACGCTGGTGATTTGGCGGGAAAACCCGGAAAAAGTGAAGGAACGGGCAAAAGCAGCCCTGCCGCCACAAAAGCGCAAAGGCCCGCGTCTGACCAAACATCAGGAAGAAATGATTGCGGTCGGCCAGCTCAAACCCAAGACCAAACGTCGGGCACGATAGGAAAGTCGTTATTTGGCGGGTTGTTTCAGCATTAAATGTCTGAAGACGCCCGCAAATAAACAACTTTAGTAATTGGCCACCCTGCCACCACGCCGATTTTATTTCAAGTCAAACGCGGGCAGCTTTTTCTTCACGGCGACATTTTTTAATCGCACATAGTCCGGCAAACCATTTGCAAATGGTGGATATGCCTCGCCGGCGATTAACGGCAACAGGTAATTGCGACATTTTTGGGTGATGTGAAAGCCGTCGGCGGTGATGAAGTCGCGCGGCATTTTTTTCTCGTGATTGGCAATTTTGCCCAACGGTGCAGCCACGATTTCCCACTTATATGGCTTGCTGGAGAGGCGTTTAATCGCCGGCATGACCCCGTTTAATCCCTTGACCGCGAATTCCACCGCCGCTTTACCACAGGCGTAAGACTGTTCGACATCGGTTTTGGATGCGATATGGCGGGCGGCACGCTGCAAATAATCCGCCACCGCCCAGTGATATTTCAATCCCAGTTCACGTTTGACCAGATCCGCAATCGTCGGGGCGACTCCACCCAACTGCGCGTGGCCAAAAGCATCGACCAAGCCGGATTCCGAGACAAATTTGCCGTCGAGTCCCTTGATTCCCTCGGACACACCAATCGCGCAATACCCATATTTTTTAACGGTGGCGTCAACCTTGGCGATAAATTTCTTCGGGTCAAAAACAATTTCCGGAAACAAAATAATGTGCGGCGCATCGCCCACATCGTTGGCGGCCAGACCGGTCGCCGCCGCAATCCAACCGGCGTGACGGCCCATCACTTCAAACACAAAAACTTTGGTGGATGTTTTCGCCATCGAGGCAACATCGAGTCCCGCTTCCAGCATCGACACCGCCACGTATTTGGCAACCGAGCCAAAGCCCGGTGAGCAATCGGTAATCGGCAAATCGTTGTCGACCGTTTTAGGCACATGAACGGCAATCAGTGGGTAACCCATCGACTCCGATAGCTGCGAGATTTTTAGACAGGTGTCGGCCGAGTCGCCGCCGCCGTTGTAGAAAAAATAACCGATGTCGTGCGCCTTGAACACCGCAATCAAACGTTCATACTCACGCCGGTTTTGTTCGAGCGACTTTAATTTGTAGCGACACGATCCAAACGCACCGGCGGGGGTGTGGCCGAGCGCTTTGATATTGGCCAACGACTCCTTGCTGGTGTCGATCAAATCCTCGGTCAAGGCACCGATGATGCCGTTGCGTCCCGCATACACCTTACCGATTTTTTTTGGATATTTGCGCGCCGTTTCAATCACCGCCTGAGCGGAAACATTAATGACAGAGGTGACGCCACCGGACTGGGCATAAAACGCATTAGGTGGCGCACTGGATGATTTCACGTCGGCTTTCCGTATGGCCAATTAATTTTTATTTCGACAACGCCGCAAAAATTTGATCGCGGATCTGATCCATCTTGCCGACGCCGTGAATGCGGATATATTTGGGCGCGCCTTTCGCGCCACTTGCCGCCCAGTCGCCGTAATAGTCAATAAGCGGCTTGGTTTGTTCATGGTAAACCGCCAGGCGTTTGTTGACGGTCTCCACCTTGTCGTCGTCACGCTGCATCAGCTCTTCGCCGGTGACATCATCTTTACCGGCAACCTTCGGCGGATTAAATTTGACATGGTAGGTACGACCGGACGCAATATGCACCCGCCGCCCGGACATTCTTTCAACAATTTCGGCGTCATCAACGGCAATCTCTACCACAAAATCAAGGCCAACCCCGGCGGCTTTCATGGCGTCGGCCTGGGGAATGGTGCGCGGAAATCCATCAAACATAAACCCATTCCCACAGTCCGGCTCTTTAATGCGCTCTTTCACCAGGCCAATAATAATTTCGTCTGACACCAGCGCGCCGGAGTCCATGACTTTTTTCGCTGCAACGCCGAGCGGTGTGCCTGCTTTGACGGCCGCACGCAACATATCACCCGTGGAAATCTGTGGAATGCCAAATTTTTCCTTGATGAATGCAGCTTGTGTGCCCTTACCCGCGCCCGGTCCACCCAAGAGAATCAATCGCATTGCGTGCCTTTGTATTTTTATGCATAAAAAATCAATTTTACCCGAATGGCTTAACCACGAGCGGCCAAGATCATCCGCACACGCACCAAATCGTCCGGCGTATCCACCCCAGGTTCGATGACACCCTGCCATGGCAACACGGCGATCTGAAAACCATGATGCAAGGCACGCAGTTGCTCGAGCGCTTCACATTGCTCGCTTGGCGCCGGCGACAGCGTTGCAAAGCGCCGCAAAAAATGTGCCCGGTACGCGTAAATACCGATGTGCCTCTGTCCGTTCAAATCTGCAGGCAACGTTGATGGATCAGATGCAAACGCATCACGCGCATAAGGAATCGGTGCCCGGCTGAAATACCGGGCGAGGCCATGAGTATCGCTGACAACTTTCACCACACTAGGATTAAAAAAATCCGCTGCTTTTGAAATGGTGTGGGATGCCGTCGCGATGGCCGCCATCGGTGTTGCCGCCAGCAAAGCGGCCACAGCGTGAATCAACTTAGGATCGATGAGTGGTTCATCCCCTTGCACATTAACGACAATGGCATCATCGGCAAGCGCAAGATGTTGGACCACTTCCGCCAACCGATCGGTGCCGGTGGCGTGATGATCTGCCGTCAGCAACACGTCGATTTTATTGGCCCGGCAGGCAGCCACCACATCGGCATGATCAGTCGCCACAATCACCCGTTCGGCGCCTGATTCTGCTGCGCGCATCGCCACCCGCACCACCATCGGCTTGCCAGCAATATCGGCCAGTGGTTTGTTTGGCAGGCGAACCGACTTTAACCGCGCCGGGATAATACAAATGAATGGCGACAAAATCTGATCCGTCGGTTAAGGACGTTCTTCGTCAACAGCAAGCGCGCGCGCCTCATCAACCAGCATGATGGGAATACCATCGCGAATCGGGTACGCAAGCCGCGCCGACCAGGATATTAATTCTGTTTTGTTGGTAGACATGGTTAACGGCCCCTTGGTGACGGGACAAACCAGGATTTCAAGCAACTTTGGGTCGAGCGACATGATCAATTTTTTCCAAAATGAAATCGTAAAAAGCATCCGGCAACAAGGCATCTATTTGCACCGCCCACAATCGAGCATCCGCAAAAGATGTACATTTTACCGCGTCCTTCTCGGTCATCAGTATGATGTCTGCAGCGATGTCATCCAAATCGGCGCGCACAAAGGCGTGATGATCGGCAAAGGCATGGCGCGATACCAACGTAAAACCAAGTCGTTCCACATGCTCAAAAAAGCGCTGCGGATGACCAATGCCCGCCACCGCGGCCACCCGCCGACCAGAACAGCGTTTGATCATCGCCGCTGGTTGCTCGACATTTGGCGTCGCCAAGGACAAAAATGTCTCGTTGCCATAAGTCATGGTGAATACCGGCTTGCCACTTGCCATTAACGTCGGCGCTAATGCCGGACTTAAATGCGCCGCAGGCCACGCGACATTTTTGATGTCGAAATCCATGTTGGTATTGTTCACAACAATACAATCGACCGTATTGAGACGTGACGGCAGTTCACGTAACGGGCCGGCCGGCAACAGCTGGCCATTGCCAAATCCACGTTTGCCATCCACCACCATGATTTCGATATCACGGGCCAACGCGTAATGCTGCAAACCATCATCACCGATCACTACGCTGGTGTTCTCGTGATCGGCGAGGAGTGACTGAACGGCATTGGTGCGGCTTGAGCCGGCATAAACCGGCACACCACTTCGTTTTGCCAGCAGTTGCGCCTCATCTCCTGCCCGGGCAGGCGCAGCGTCATTGCTGGCAGCGCGTACTTCAAGCACACCACTCGTGCCGCGCCCGGCCAACACATAACCACGGGTGACAATGCCCGGCGCGCGGCCGAGCTTTCGAAAATAATCGGCAAGCGCCAAGACAACAGGTGTTTTACCGGTCCCACCAATACTCAGATTGCCCACCACTACGACCGGCACAGCCGGAAAAAACGACGACAGAATTTTTGCCTGATACAAATTGCGACGGGCCGTTACCACCAGCCAAAACAACCATGAAATTGGCCGCAGCAGAATTTGCCACGCAGAGGCATGTTGCCATTCGCGCAAAAAAAATGCCTCGATAAACCGCCGCATGTTCACCACGCATCACACCGTCAACATGGGCAAAAATTACTTGCCGGGTTTGGTTTGGGTGGTGAAGGAAATTTTGGTGAATCCCACCACCCGCGCAGCTTCCATGACGTTCACCACCGCTTGATGAGTGGCGGCCGCATCGGCACCAATGGCAATGACCGGATCCTTCATTTGCGCCGCTGTTGCGGCCTGCTGCAACGCACTGGCAAACGACGACACGCCGTTAAAGTTGACCGGCACATTATTGATGGCGTATTTGCCGCTGGCATCCACGGCAATATTCAAAACCTGCGGACGATCCGGCGCTTTTTCTGCGGACGCTTCCGGCAGATTGATTTGCAATTCCGCATATTTTGAATAAGTCGTGGTGACCATGACAAAAATCAGAATAACCAATAACAAATCAATCAACGGGATGAAGTTGATTTCCGGCTCTTCGCGGCTGCGGCCACGGCGGAAGTTCATGTACGCTCTCCGTGCAGGATTTCCACCAACTTGATGCCCTGCTGCTCCATGTCGATGACCATCACGTCCACTTTTCCACGGAAATGGCGGTAAAAAATGAGCGCGGGAACGGCAACCGCAATGCCCGCTGCCGTGTTGTACAACGCGATGGAAATGCCCAACGCCAATTGGGCGGGATTGCCACCTTGCGCACCGGAGGCACCAAAAATTTCAATCATGCCGATCACCGTGCCAAACAACCCCAGCAACGGGGCGACCGTGGCAATGGTGCCGAGTCCGGTCAAGAAACGCTCCATCTCCACCATGACCGCGCGACCGGCCTCCTCCATAGATTCCTTCATGATTTCGCGCGATGACTTGACGTTGGATAGACCGGCGGCAAACACACGGCCCAAAAATGAGTTTGCGTTCAACTTCGCCAGCAAATCGGGCGACGCGCCCTGCAAGCGAAACGCATCAACCGTGTCGGTAAACAAATTCGCCGGCAGAACACTGCTACGACGCAAAGTCCAGAATCGCTCACCAATGATGGCGAAACAAATAACAGAACAAAAAATAATGAACCAAATAGTCCAGCCGGCTGCTTGAATGATCGATAACAATGTGGTCTCCAAATGTACAAATGTGTCTGACGCAATTTCGATTAGTTTAACGTATCCGCTTTTGGTCGACGCGCCGCAACGCTCAGCCTTGTCACCACTTGGCAACAATCCACGGCGGCGAGTGGTATCGTTTGAAAAACAAGGCGGGCTGGCGAATTTCAAAAATGCTGTTGATTGACGCGCCTTTTCAGGCATTTATGACCCGAGAAGTAGGTATTTATTAGTGTCTGCTCGGGCGGGCAAAATTCATCCACAACTACTGTGGATAACTCTGTGCATAGCCATTGTTAAGTGTGTCTAAGTCACGAAGCCATAACGGTTTTTTCCGTTCCGCTTAAATTTTAGCCTGTCAAAAAAGCCAATGTTTTCAATGGGTTGCAATTTAACATCTGCAGATCGCACAACGTGGTAAGGGTTTACCTGTGGTGGTACCATGCGGTGGATGAATAACGATGATTACCCCCTGTTTTTTGCTGCGGAAAGTGCTGAAAACGCGCCTAAACGGCCGTCCTTTGGCTCTAGAAACGATCCCAACATCGCCATTAGCGTTTCGGAATTAAATCGGCGGGTAAAAGGCGCACTGGAAGCCAATTTTGAACTGCGCTGGGTAAGGGGGGAGTTATCAAATGTAATGCGCGCGGCAAGCGGCCATTGGTATTTTTCGATCAAGGATGATGCCGCGCAGGTTCGTTGTGTGATGTTCAAGCAGCGCGCCCAAGGGATGTCGTT
>JAYTBF010000368.1:0-2672 GCA_043737175.1 Burkholderiales bacterium | reverse complement strand
ACCACTCAACGCGGTGATCGGTTTTTCCGACGCGCTGAATGAGGAATACTTCGGCAATCTCAATACCAAACAAAAGGAATACGTGCGCGACATCAACTCCTCCGGCCAATTGCTGCTCTCACTCATCAATGACATTCTTGACTTATCCAAGATCGAAGCCGGCAAAATGGAATTGGATACCAGTGTATTTAGCGTCGCCGAAGCGATCGACAACGCACTGATATTGATTCGCGAACGCGCATTGCGCAATAACCTGCAAATTTCATCCGACGTTGCCGCCGACGTTGGCATGGTGACGGCGGACGAACGCAAGTTCAAACAAATATTAATAAACTTGCTTACCAATGCGGTGAAATTTACACCCGCAGGCGGACAGGTTTGTGTGTCTGCACATCGTGGTAAAAGTGAATTGATCATTTCCGTTGTTGACAATGGCATCGGCATTGCGATGGCAGATCAAGCAAGTGTGTTTGAGGAATTTAAGCAGCTGGCAACAACCGGCAGCGCCAAACACGAAGGTACCGGGCTCGGCCTCGCGCTGGTCAAGCGGCTAGTGGAGTTGCACGGCGGACGGGTATCGGTGGAGAGCGAAATAAACAAAGGGGCAACATTTTCATTCTCGCTACCCCAGCCGCCAGCCAATACAACTGCGCCAAAAACGCAAGCGTAGTGCACATACGGACGTAACACCCCTGCGAATGCGGGCGTGTGAATGGCAGCTTTTCGCTGATTTCACGTTCTTGCCCGTCACGCCACGCGCAGGCGTTCATTGCCCGCCGTTCTAGAGCGTTCTCCCCGTCAACAGGGATGACTTACCAAAACGACGGCGGATATGGCATCACCATCTCTGGTGCAACACAACCCATCCGTGCAGGTGGGTTTTTTTTGGTTTGTTTTCTATACATTTGTGCATTAAGGGAAAGCACAATTGGCGCATCACTCGTGCGTCTTTGGCGTGGTTTCCGGCGCGCCCTGGAAATAATGAGGAGACATCAATGAAATCTACCATCGCAATTTCACACACAACATTAACGTCTGGCTTGGCGTCAACTTGCCAGACTGACTCGTTTATACAGAAATCCGAAACAATCGCTTGGTCAAAAACAGGCACACTCGTGGCAGTGTGCGCATGTTTGCTGGCAAGCGGCTGCGCCTCTAACGGCAACAGTTTATTAGGCGTATCAAAAAGAATGGAAACCGCCGAGCGTGTCAGCCTGACCGGCGCGAATCCGATTTTCGACTCGGAGAATTTTGAGGAGGTGAATCTCGAAGTCATGCTTGACCCGCGCGACTACCGCAACGATGAATCATTATACAAACCAAGATTGATATGCAAAAAATATGTGACCGAGACCGAGGCCAAGGCCAAGGCCAAGGCCAAATACGAACACGGGCACGACGTACGCACCGGATGTATTAACCGCGCGTACCTGGCCGCGTCACTGGCCGCTTTTTATGATCCCCGTTATGGTGCGGCCAAGGATCGGCGCAACCGCGTTCAGGATCGTCTGCTTGCAGCCTCTGAACACCGCTGCGGCGCATATAAACAATATCTAAAAGCCTACGATATTCATTGGGAAACCGGACTGGGCATCGGCACCACTGTTTTGGCTGCAGCCGGTGCCATTGCCACGGGCACACTCAATACCCGCGCGTTTTCCGGGCTCGCCGCGATGTTCAGTGGCACCCGGGCGGAAATTCGCCAGGGTGTATTCAGCAATCTGGCGTCATTTGTCATCATCCCCGGCATCGACAAAAAACGCACGACTTTGCTGGAGGCCATCAAGGAAAATCGCAAGTTGGATATCAGCGAATACACCGTTGAAGCCGCCCTGCACGATGCCGCCGCCTATCACGGCGCCTGCACACTTGAGTCCGGACTAGAAGTGGCCCAGGACTCCATCAAACGCATTGAGAATCCTGGTTTGTCACAAATTAATAAAACACTCGCCCACCTCGCAGAGACCAAACAACTGATGAACATGGTCAGTCTTGCCAACAGCAACACACTCACCGCGGATAAAGCCAAGGTAATTGCCGTTGAATATGCCATCAAGGATGTGGTGCTGGCCGGTGGCGGAAAACCCAAACCGCCATCAAACGACGAGCGCATCAAGCTGGCAGCGGACGACACCCTCAATGCATTTCTTGCCATTAGAAAGACTGCGGCAAAACTGAAGGCGACACTGGAAGCAGCCGAGGCAGTTGCGCCAGACGCGGACAAGAAGAAAATTAAGGAGTCCATCCTTACGCTTGAAAAATATTTTGCGCCACCAGCGAAAGATGGCACCAATCCTAAAAACACCTTTCCCTCTGTGCAAACCGAGCTAGCCAACAAGCTGGGCGCATTGGCAAAAAACACCGCAGACGCGGCCAGCGCCATTCGCGCCGATCAAATTAAGTTAGGTGGTGAAAAGGACCCAATAAAGGTCATTGATGGCCAAGCCAGCTTCGCCGTGCGCACGGCGGCACTGACCGTGTACGTCACCGTTGCACTGGAATCCATTCAATCCAAAACAAGTGCTTCATTCCAGGAGCTGCTGCGGCTATTCGACCCCAACCAAAAGGGAAACATTGAATTCACCAATGCCGATGTTGAATTTATGTTGCTTGCCGATCTAGTGGTGCCAACCATACCGGCATCGATCAGCAAATGACAAGCGGAAAAATGC
>JAYTBF010000367.1:0-2677 GCA_043737175.1 Burkholderiales bacterium | reverse complement strand
TTGATGCGACAATTGTAGGAAAGGGCCCGCCCCCCGCGCTATCAGCTGCGCAGAAAGTTTCGCCAACTAATTACATGCGTAGCAGTCCGAGTGATCATGGTGGCGGCTTCCTTCCGCACTTTTTCGTGCCAGCAAAGTACCATGGGTTAGAACGATTCAAGGCGCGCACGACCGTCATTGGTGATCTTACCGATCTAGGCCTGCTGATCTCAGAAAAAAAACACAAACTCAACGTGCCGCGCTCGGATCGCACCAACACGATTGTTGAACCGATGTTGACCGATCAGTGGTTTGTGCAAATGGATGGTTTGGCAAAACGCGGGTTGGATGCGGTTGCCAATGGTGACGTCAAATTTTATCCCGAGCATTGGTCTGCCACCTACAACCATTGGCTGACTAATATTCAAGATTGGTGTATTTCCCGGCAACTGTGGTGGGGACATCAGATTCCGGCCTGGTATGACGAAGACGGAAAAATTGTTGTGGCGCGCAATGAAGCCGAAGCCATCGCCAAGTCCGGCGGCAAAAAACTTACCCGCGATGCCGATGTGCTCGACACCTGGTTTTCGTCGGCGCTGGTACCATTCACCACGCTCGGCTGGCCCAATGACGACGCCAAAACGCGCGCCGATATGCAGGCGTTTTTACCGTCGAACGTATTGGTCACCGGCAACGACATTATTTTCTTCTGGGTCGCGCGGATGATCATGATGACGCTGCACTTCACCGACCGCGTTCCGTTCAAAGATGTCTACATCAACGCCATGGTGCGCGACGCCGAAGGCAACAAGATGTCCAAGTCGAAAGGCAACACCCTCGACCCGCTTGATTTGATCGACGGCATTGATTTTGAGTCTCTGCTGGAAAAATCGACCAAGGGATTGATGCTTGAAGCGCACAAGGAGAAAGCCGCCAAGTACATCAAGAAAAATTTCCCAAAAGGCATTCCCGCCTATGGCACCGACGCGTTGCGATTTACGTTCACTGCGCTGGCGCCACTGTCGATGACGCTCAACTTTGATTTGAGCCGTTGTGAGGGTTATCGCAACTTCTGCAACAAGCTGTGGAACGCCACTCGGTATGTGTTGATGAACATTGAAGGCAAAGATGTTGGTTTGGATGCATCCTTGCCGGTGACCTTGTCACAGGCCGACCAATGGATCATCAGCCAATTGCAACGCGCCGAAGCCGATGTCGCCAAAGGTTTTGCCGAATATCGTTTTGACAACGTTTCAACCACGATTTACAAATTTGTCTGGGACGAATATTGCGACTGGTATGTCGAGCTCGCCAAGGTGCAATTGCAGCACGGCGACGACGCCCAGCAACGTGGCACCCGTCGTACGCTGGTGCGGGTGTTGGAGGTGATGTTGCGACTCGCGCATCCGATCATTCCGTTTATCACCGAAGAGTTGTGGCAAAAAATTGCGCCGCTGGCGGGAAAAATCCCCCCCACCCCCCCTTTGGAAAAGGGGGGAGTCAAACCAAGCATCATGCTGGCACCCTACCCGATTGCCCAACCGGAAAAAATTGATGTCGCGGCAGAGCAATTTGTGACGCAACTCAAGGCGATCACCAATGCGACCCGCAATTTGCGCAGTGAAATGCAGTTGTCACCGGCAGAAAAAGTGCCGGCATTTATCACGGTAGACAGCGCGCCTGAAAGTACTAACACAAACACCAATTCTGGCGCGCAGTTACAGGCATTTTTGCCTTATCTTCAAGCACTGGCGCGGCTTTCTGAAATTTCACTCGTTCCCCAATTGCCGGATGCCGATGCCGCAGTGGCAGTGGCAGGTGGTGCACGCGTCATGCTCAAAGTGGAAATTGACGTTGCTGCCGAGTGTGCACGTCTGAGCAAAGAATCCGCCAAGCTTGCGATCGAAATTGACAAGGCCGAGATTAAACTCACCAATCCGGCGTTTGCCGATAAAGCACCACCGGCTGTGGTGGCACAAGAGCGCGAACGTCTGGCCGGATTCAAACAAAAGTACGCCACCATGCAGGCGCAACTCAAAAAATTGGCAACTTAGGATGGGTAGAGCCCACCGATCTGGTCGATGCACCGGGATCAGATTCCTCACGAAAAACCGTTCGGAATGACATTGATTGTTTGCTTGCACCCCGCAAGACTGTCATTCCGACAGTGCCCGCTTTCGGGTGACGAGGAATCCCATCTATTGGCTGCAAGATTGGGTGCCAAAATGTGGCAAACCCCAACGTGACCTTCAACAATCTTCCCCACTCTTTGCGGGCGTTGCGCTCCGCCAATTTCCGGCGTTATTACATCGGCCAGACCATTTCACAGGTTGGCTCGTGGATGCAGTCGGTGGCGATCATGTGGCTGACCTACCGGTTGACCGGCTCGTCTGCTGCTACCGGCACGGTGGGATTTCTGGCGCTGATTCCATTTTTATTTACCACACCGATTGCCGGCGCGTTATCTGATCGCATCAGTCGTAAAAAATTACTGACAACTGTGCAGACGATTCTGTTTTTTCACGCCGGCACCTTGGCAATACTGACTTGGACCGGTCACATGACGGTCAATCTGCTCGGTGCGTTTGCTTTTTTTCAGGGCATTCTCAGCGCCATCGAAGTCACCACCCGCCATTCGTTTTTTGTTGAGTTGGTCGAAGAAAAAACTGACCTGCCGAATGCGATTGCGCTGAACTCG
>JAYTBF010000366.1:0-6631 GCA_043737175.1 Burkholderiales bacterium | reverse complement strand
TTCTTCAACGTCATAACCGGTTGAAGTGGGCGCGCGTCGCCCCTGACTGATCAGGAAATTTTTTGCCGTATTGATGGCGATGCGATACAACCAGGTATAAAACGCGCTATCACCACGAAAGCCGCCAATTGCGCGATAAGCCTTGATAAAGGCTTCCTGAGAAACATCCTCAATTTCAGATTGATTGCGAATAATGCGCGACAATAAACGCTCGACCCTGCGCTGGTATTTAATCACCAGCAACTCAAAGGCTCGTTTGTCGCCCGCTTGCACGCGCAAAACCAATTGTTGATCGATCTCACGATCGCTCATCGAACCCGCTCCCTGTTTGGCATTTACCGCATCGCGGCTATTTTTTTCCCGCATCGACGCATCTACCTGGAGCTCTTGGTAGTTCAATGCGCCGTTTGTTGCATTGCTCGATCGTGGACCGGTTGGTCTAGAACCACTGAGCACACTCTGTTCCATTTCACTACCCGCTATTATAAACGCCGTCATCTTGCCCCTCCTCAATTTCTGCGTCAAATCAAATCAAACTGCCTGGCCTGGTAATAAACCGCTACCTATGGTTTTGGCGAACCAACTTTCAGGAATCACCAACACCATTCAATAAACGGAAATCCATATTGCGAACTGTATAGTGACAGGGGCGAACTCAAATAGTTCCACCTGCACCGCTTGTTCATGGCACCAGCTCAGCGGTGATTTCAACATTTTTGTAGCACTTTCTAAGCAGATGACTTCCTCCCTCCTTCCGATCGACCTCGTCACAATTGACGATTTACGCAATATTGAGCAGGCGTTCGCCGCCGCCCACCCCAAAATTTTACTAATGCAGCGCGCCGGTCTGGCAGTCGCCAAACAGGCAATTGCCGCACTCAAGAAATCAAAAACAAAGAACATTTTGATATTGGCCGGTCCGGGCAATAACGGTGGCGACGCCTGGGTGGCCGCTGCAAGCTTGCAGGCCAAATGCCATGTGATCGTGCTGGCGCTGGGTGAACAGCAACAACAAAATGCCGCCGCACAGGTCGCCTATCAGACGTTTATTAAAAGCAACGGTGAAATTATCAAGTCCTGGCCGAAAGGTCAGCTGTTTGATCTGGTGATCGACGGTCTATTTGGCATTGGCATTTCTCGACCGCCAACCGGTGCCTTTGCCGACGTCATCCATCGCTGCAACCAGCAACGGCGGTTGGGCGAATTTTTGGTGTTGGCCATTGATATTCCGAGTGGGCTCAATGGCAATTCCGGCGTCGCGTTTGCGCCGGCGATTGAGGCCGACCAAACCATCACTTTTATTGCCGCCAAACCCGGTTTGTATACCGCAGATGGCCCGGATCACGCCGGCACGGTCACCATTGATTCCCTTGGCGTCGACAATACGAATCCGAGCGGTGCGTGCACCTTGCTCACCGTTGACCAAGTGCGGCCGTTGATGCCAAATCGACGGTCAAATTCCCACAAAGGAACCTACGGCAACGTCGGCATTATTGGCGGTGCCGAAGGCATGACCGGTGCGGCGGTTTTGGCCGCACGTGCCGCGTTACACATGGGTGCTGGCAAGGTCTTCCTCGGATTGTTTGACAAGGATCGCCCGGCGCTGGATATCTTGCATCCGGAAATGATGGTGCGTGATGCCAAACTGCTGTGCAAGGACGAATCAATGACAGCGTTTGCCGTTGGTATGGGCATGGGGGAAATGGGTACAGCATCATTACTTGGTATGTTGATTCTCGATCGGCCGATGGTAATTGACGCCGACGCAATCAATACCATATCAATAAACCCAAGCATTCGCGCCGCTTTTCAGACAAAAAAGGCTGAATCAGGGCTACCCTGCTTGCCTTTTATTTTCACGCCACATCCGGGCGAAGCCGCACAATTGCTGGGCATCAAAACCAGCGACATTCAAAGTGACCGGATTGCGGCGGCGGGCAATATTGCCCGCCAATTCGCCTCAGTGGTGGTGCTCAAGGGCGCCGGAACAATTATTGCCCACCCTGACGGCCGTATGGTGATTAACACCAGCGGCAATCCCGGCATGGCAACCGGCGGTATGGGTGATGCGCTGGCCGGAATGTTGGCGGCATTTTTAGCCATTGGCCTCGACGTGTGGGACGCGGCCAGATTGGGCGTGTATTTACATGGTGCGGCGGCGGACGCGGCGCTCGAGCACGGCATGGGACCACATGGCCTGACCGCATCCGACGTAATTTTTGAAGCGCGTAGTTTGCTCAACAGCGGGCTGGTCCACGACCATGACCATTAGATTGGTTTGTTAAGTCTGGGGGAAAGCACGCACCAAGCTGATTCCCACTACCGTCAGAATCAACGAAGTGAACAAATGTCCACCGCCGACCACCAGCGCCCACGCAACGTTACCGCGTTCAATCAGGGTCACAACTTCGGCTGAGAAAGTGGAAAATGTTGTCAGGCCGCCGAGTAACCCGGTGATCACAAACAATCGCCAAACCGGCGACCACTCCGGATGCCGCGCGATATAGGCCAGCGCCACTCCAACCAATAATCCACCGATCGCATTCGCCGCAAACGTGCCGAGCGGGAAATGCGGATGGCGATGATTCAACCAAATCGACAATCCAAACCGGCACCACGCCCCTATTGCGGCGCCGACACCAACAGCAACAAAACCAGCCATCGAAACATTCATTGCAACCTCTTTGGTAATCGTCATTGCGGCTTGATTGGCCGGAAACACCATCCGTAAACGATGCGCTCCAATATAATAACGGCAACTTTCAACGTCTCAGGAACCACACATGTCCACATCCGAACCCCGTGAAGTAATGGAATATGACGTCGTGATTGTTGGTGCCGGCCCAGCGGGGCTCGCCGCCGCGATCCGCCTCAAACAACAAGCGGCCGCCGCCAAGTGTGAGGTGTCTGTTTGTGTGGTCGAAAAAGGCTCCGAGGTGGGTGCGCATATTCTGTCGGGTGCGGTCATGGATCCGCGTGCGTTAAGCGAGTTACTGCCGGATTGGAAAGACACCGGCGCGCCGCTTAATCAGCCGGTAACCGAAGATCGATTCATGTTTTTGTCGGCAACCTCCGCTCAAAGGGTTCCCGAATGGATGCTTCCGGGTTGTTTTCAAAACCACGGCTGTTACGTGATTTCACTCGCCAACGTATGCCGCTGGCTTGGGACAAAGGCCGAGGAACTGGGCGTGGAAATTTACCCGGGTTTTGCCGCGGCAGAAGTTTTGTTTAATGATGCCGGTGCGGTCAAAGGCATCGCCACCGGTGACATGGGTATTGGCAAAAATGGCGAAGCCACCGATCGTTTTCAGCGTGGCATGGAGCTGCACGCAAAATACACACTGTTTGGCGAAGGCTGTCGCGGCAATCTGGGCAAACAATTGCAAGCGCACTTCCAGCTTGATAAGGATTGCGACCCACAGGTGTATGGCCTCGGCCTCAAAGAATTATGGGAAGTCACACCGGAACAACATGTGCCCGGTCTGGTGGTGCACACGGCCGGCTGGCCACTCAATACCGACACCTATGGCGGCTCGTATTTGTATCACATGGAAAACAATCTGGTGGCGGTGGGTTTTGTTGTCGGACTGGCTTACACCAATCCATATTTGTCGCCGTTCGAAGAATTCCAACGCTATAAAACCCATCCGGCCATTCGCGGTTTTTTTGCCGGCGGCAAACGAATCGCCTATGGTGCCCGCGCCATCGCCGCGGGTGGCATTCAATCGTTACCAAAACTTGTTTTTCCGGGTGGTGCACTCATTGGCGACAACGCCGGGTTTTTAAACGCGGCCCGCATCAAGGGCAGCCATGCCGCCATTAAATCCGGCATGTTGGCGGCGGACGCCGCCTTCGACGCATTGCAAACCGGGCGTACCGCCGATGTGTTAACGGCTTATCCCGAGCGATTTGAATCGAGCTGGTTGCATGACGAATTACACCGGGCACGCAACTTCAAACCGTTTATGTCCAAAGGATTGGTGACCGGCACACTCATGGTTGGTATCGATCAGGTGTTATTCCGTGGCAAGGCACCGTGGACGTTGCACCATCAACACGCCGACCACGAAACGCTCATGAATGCAGCGGATGCCAAGCCGATCCATTATCCAAAACCGGATGGCGTCCTGACGTTTGACCGACTTTCATCGGTGTTTATTTCAAATACCAACCATGAAGAAGATCAGCCGGTGCACCTGACATTAAAAGACGCCAGTGTGCCGGTCGCCATCAATTTGGCGCGCTTTGATGGCCCCGAATCGCGTTATTGTCCGGCTGGCGTTTATGAGTTTGTGGATGAAACCGACGGAGGCAAACGATTGCAAATCAACGCGCAAAATTGTGTGCACTGCAAAACCTGTGACATCAAAGACCCGACCCAAAATATTGTCTGGGTCACCCCCGAGGGGGGCGGTGGTCCGAATTATCCGAATATGTAATTTTGCCGGTACTTCCCCATCAGCATTCGCCATGCGCGATTGCCGCTGACTTTTCATATTCTTCCCACTGTCAGCCGAATGGGGTAAGCTACCCATTCATGCATTGACCAGAAAAAAGGAGGATTTCGCGATGAAGCCCGTATCCGAACTGCTTAGAAAGCGTCCTCAACTCGTCCTCCATAGCGTGTCGCCGGACGATACGGTTATTTCCGCAATCCAATTGCTGGCAAGCAAGGGCATCGGTGCCGTGGTGGTAATGGACGGCGACAAAATGGTTGGTATTTTTTCCGAACGCGACTACACCAGAAAAATTGCACTGGCCGGAAAAAGCTCACGCGAAACCAAGGTTTCTGAAATCATGACTTCACCGGTCATTTCGGTATCGTCGTCACACCGCACCCATGACTGCATGATCTTGATGCGGGAAAAAGGTTTTCGCCACTTGCCGGTAACGGACGGCGGCAAAGTGGTCGCCATGATCTCGATTCGCGATTTGATGAACGACATCATTGAGGAACACGAATTCACCATCGCACAGCTTGAAACTTACATTAACTCCTGAGCGATTTTAACGTCTGACAACGTCCAACAACGCCCGCCCCGCTCGGACAACAGTTCATCTGACGGGCCTAGCCGTTGTTGACGCGCTGTTTGAAGATATAGAGCTCAAGATCGCGCTTCGGCGATTTTTCAATCGATTGAAAACACACACCGGTCTTAACCAAACTTGATCCGCCATCAACGGTCGTGGCGACGTTTCGAATAACAGCTTCAATATTGAACTGGACCGATTCGTCATCGAACGGCAGTTGAAAGGCCACTTTTATAATTTGCTCGGCCTCACCAATCGCCGATTTTGAAATCAGCAGCGCGCCGGCAATACTCATGTCCTTAATGGTACAAGGCGCGGCATTTCCAGCGCCGTCCATTTCTGCTGTCGCCGCCACTTCCGTCGCAATGCGGACCGCATTGCGCACCAAATTCGAGTGCACCACCGTTGGAAAACTCAAATGTAAATACGGAAACGGTGCCAGTGCGACACACAACACGTTGGCCTCAAAAACATAGGCACCGGTATCGGAAAACGCACAACACCGATAACGTGTGCCTTCTTTGACGTATTTTATTTTGCCCGCCTCGGCAGGATGCGACACAATCAAACTCATGTGATCTACATAACCGATCAAATGTACGCTATTGCGCCCGCCACCATCCGCTTCCGAACTGGTTAATTGCACCATGGTACCGATTGGTAATCGTGATTCGGAAAAGGTGTTTGGATAGTTTTCTTGACGGCCTTAGGCGGGTCATCGGTGTGGGGCTCGCCTGTTTTTTTGCACCGGTCGACTCTTCATTTGCGCCTGCCGGTGCGGCATTGCCCGTAGCCGATTGGCTATCGCCAGGTGGCATTACAACCGCAGATTTTGCGTTGGCAGATGGGGCGCTACTCGGTTGTGGGCTATTCATAATTTGGCGTGCGAAGGCTGGGGAAATCCCCGTCATGCCCCTGCTTTCGGCACTTATTGCGCAGTTCTAAAGTTGTTAGATGTTAGTTATTCGCCCCCGGTGGCCATTCGGCCCAACAAAAACTGCCTTAAGCATGCCGATGGAGGCATCAATCCGGACTTTTCGAGATTTACCACGTCAACCCCCGTAAAATAGCCTCATGTCTAAACCTTCATCTAAAAAATACGACGCCGTGGTCATTGGTGCCGGTGCCGCCGGCATGATGTGTGCCGCTGTGGCGGCGCAGCGTGGCGCGCGCGTACTGCTGATCGAGCACTATCACAAGCTCGGCGAAAAAATTCGCATTTCCGGCGGCGGACGCTGCAATTTCACCAATATTCATACCAAACCAGAACATTTTCTGTCGCAAAATCCGCATTTTTGCCGCTCTGCGCTTGCCCGGTATACCCCGCAGGATTTTGTGAAACTGGTGGAATCACACGGCATCGCCTATCACGAGAAAACCCTCGGCCAATTGTTTTGTGATGACAGCGCCACCGAGATTATTCAGATGCTCAAGATCGAATGTGACCGCGGCCATGTCGAATGGCGCATGCCCGCCAGTGTCAGCCTGATCGAAGCCATGGGGAGCGGTTTTCAAATCACCCTTGACGGTGAAAAAAACGAAACTGTGCTGGCGGATCAATTGGTGATTGCCACCGGTGGCCTGGCCGTATCAAAAATTG
>JAYTBF010000365.1:0-2683 GCA_043737175.1 Burkholderiales bacterium | reverse complement strand
TGGCGCCGTAACCACCGGATGATTTGCCAAAACAACCACGATGTTCGCGTGAGGCTAACGTGCGAAATTCTCGGTCAACAAAAGGAATGAGCTCACGTGTCAGGTAATCGGCGTAGTTGCCGATCGCCGACGAGTTGATGTATTGGTTGCCCCCCAACGCCGTAAAACAATCAGGAAACACCACAATGGCCGGGCCCATTTTTTTCTCGTGGACCATACGCGCAACCCGCTCGGGAATATTTTCGTCAAAATTGCGCCAATTGGTGTGTGACAAACCGGAGCCGGTAAACCCAACCAGATCAAACAACACCGGAAAACGTTTGCCACGGCCACGGCTGGAATCTTCATCGTACTGTGGGGGCAACCACACAGCGAGTTTGCGCACGTGCGGATCACCAAGCGGATTGCCATTCAGAATCGCCGAGGTGTGTTCTAAAAAAACGACGCGGCCTTGTGGCCAGGTGGGGCGCTTGAGTGCCATGTGTCAACTCTCTGCAGGGTGAATTTGAAATTCGATTATGGCAGATTGATTGTTGCTGAATGAGGTGGTCTGGTGGATTGGAGACGGCAAATTTTTTTAAGCCCGGCAAACAAATTTTCAGCCAGCTAAAATAACTGCTCATTCCACTGGAGAACACCATGTCCCTATCCATGTACCAAGCCTCGGTTCCCGCATTTCAAAAGTATCTTGCTAATCTCAAGGATATGCTCAAAAAAGGCGAGGACTTTGCCACTGCCAAAAAAGTCGACCCGTCGGTCATGCTCAACGCCCGTCTGGCACCGGATATGTTTGCCCTGACCCGTCAGGTACAAATCGCCACCGATGTCGCCAAAGGCGCGACCGCACGATTGGGCGGTGTGGATATTCCGACCTACGAAGACAATGAAACTTCGTTTGCCGATCTGTATGCGCGTATCGACAAAACCCTTGCCTTTATCGCCACGGCCAAGGCGGAACAAATTGACGGCAAGGAGAAAACCGACATCACCATCACCCCGGGCGGCCGCACACTGGTTTTTAAGGGGCAAGATTATTTGGTGAATTGGGCGATGCCGAATTTTTACTTTCATATGATGGCGACCTATACAATCTTGCGGCACCACGGGGTCGAGGTTGGTAAAATGGATTACCTTGGCAAATACTGACAAAAGCCCCGACGACTACACTCAGCCATCACCATCTCTACCCCGGTCACGCCGGTTGGTGCGCGGTTTTGCCACGCTGCTAGTCATTGGCGGGCTTTTGTATGCGGGTGTGGTCGGCGTGTTCTATATCGGCCAGGAACGGCTGATATTTATTCCAACAACATTGCCGGTTCATCATGTTTTTACACTGGCCGACACCACCGAGGTGACCATTCCGGTCAAGGGCGCAGCCTTGTCAGCGCTTCATTTCAAACAACCCGACGCCAAAGGCGTGATTTTCTTTTTACACGGCAACGCTGGCAATTTATCTTCGTGGTTAACAACCACCGATTTTTATCGCAAGAATAATTTTGACCTGTTCATGATCGACTACCGCGGTTATGGCAAAAGCACCGGCAACATTAACAGCGAGGCGGAATTACACGCCGATGTGTTGGCGGCGTGGCAATGGATCGCGCCACATTACGCCGGTAAAAAACGGGTGATTTATGGCCGCTCACTGGGTGCCACGCTGGCGACCAAGTTGGCGTCCGAAGCGGAAGTTGAAGCCGACTGGCTAATATTAGTGTCGCCGTTTTTTAATATCGACGCCATGCGGGAGGACTACTACGCATGGTTACCCGGTGTATTCATGCGCTACACCTTCACCACCAACGAATGGTTACCCAGTGTGCGTGCGCCGATCACGATTGTGCATGGTGATCGCGATACCCTGATCACTTATGACCATGCCGCGCGTTTGCACGCACTGGTTCCAGGGGCCGAACTGATCAAAATCGAAGGCGGCACACATTTCAATCTGCACCACCTTGCACCGTACGTGGATGCATTTACGACGCGATTGGCCAAACTCTAGGCTAGGCAAGCATTTTCCGTGACTTTTTGCCTGAAACGCCCCGCCTGTCGGCCTACTTCAACTTTAGCCGCAACTCCTCCGTAGTGGGTTGCATTTTGCTTGTCACCGCAGGCGCTTGTCAGGCATTTATTCATGCACGCCCTGAAAATCGCCATCCGGAAAACTTTAACAAAAAAATGCGCGCTAAGAACCCGTTTTATTAACGGCTAGTCTTCACGACGACCGGCAGACAATGAACTCAATGGAAAGCCACATTCGGATCCATCGGAGGACGCCATGCCACTGCCACTGCTCAATGCCGCCGCCCCTGCGCTACCAGGCGAAATCGGCAAATTTACAGACCGCATAAAAGCGGCTGTGAGCGTTGATCTTGGCACACACACCACCTACGCCATTAGCAAACAAGTTGCCGTAGCGGTCGGAGAACAATCCACACACACGCTACAAACCACCGCGAGTCTCATCCGCGTCTCCGCCGGCGGGTTTGCCAGCCTGATGTTGATCAACGCTCTTTGTTATGTCGGTATGGCGGCCATTTTCTATTCCGGCCAGGATCGATTGATTTTTCGGCCGGTGCCACTGCCTGCATCACATACCTTTGCGCTCGCAGACACCACTGAGATTTCGATTCCTGTTGAAGGCGCGACGTTATCGGCGTTGCATTTCAAACAGCCCGACGCC
>JAYTBF010000364.1:0-2699 GCA_043737175.1 Burkholderiales bacterium | reverse complement strand
CGCCGAATTTGCCGAACAACGAAGCGGCCATTCAATATGCCGTCAAGGCGATCGAAGAGGCGGGCTATGTTGCCGGCCAGGATATTTTGATCGGGCTGGATTGTGCCGCATCGGAATTTTATAAAGACGGGCACTATTGTTTTGCTGCAGAAAAAATGAAATACACCGCGGCACAGTTTGCCGATGTGTTGGCGACCTGGTGCGACAAATACCCGATTGTTTCAATTGAAGACGGCATGGCCGAAAATGATTGGGACGGCTGGGCGGGGCTCACTGCAAAACTCGGTAAAAAAATTCAATTGGTCGGTGATGATTTGTTTGTGACCAATACCAAAATATTGCGTGAAGGTATTCAAAAGGGTATCGCCAATTCGATTCTGATTAAAGTGAATCAAATCGGCACCCTTTCAGAAACCTTCGCTGCCATCGAAATGGCCAAACGCGCCAATTACACGGCGGTGATTTCGCACCGCTCGGGTGAAACCGAAGACACCATCATTGCCGACATCGCGGTCGCCACCAATGCGTTGCAAATCAAAACCGGCTCGGCATCACGCTCGGACCGGATGGCCAAATACAATCAGTTGTTGCGCATCGAAGAAGAGCTCGGTGATGCGGCGAGCTACCCTGGCATATCGGCGTACTACAACCTGCGGTAGGTAGCGGTAGATCAGTGAAGGTGAATGAGTGAACAGGTGAATAGGTGAACGCCAGATTTATGTTTGTCGCCTTTGCCGACGCAATCGCCCGGCTGGTTATTTGTCTGCCTGATCATCTGTTCACCTATTCACGCATTAACTTGTTCACTTCTTTACGTCGTCACCCGTTCTCACATCCATGAGATTCCTTCCCCACACCTTGATCGTGCTGATCATCGCCATCCAGTATCCACTCTGGATTGGCAAGGGCAGCTGGTTGCGGGTGTGGGAAGTCAATAAACAACTCACGCAACAAAAAGAAAAAAACAGCAAACACGCGCAGCGCAACGCGGCGCTGGATGCCGATGTGCGCGATTTGAAAGAGGGCACGGTCGCGGTCGAGGAGCGGGCGCGGGCGGAGCTGGGCATGATCAAGCCAAACGAGACGTTTTATCAGGTGATTGATAAAGCGAATGACGCGCGGCCAAAAATCAGACCCTGACAGTTTGTTGAAAACATTATTCGACCATGAGCGAAATGAAACGCAAGTTAATGGTTGTTCGAACCCCCTTTGAAAAATGGGGAAGCGTCAGCAAAAACAGTCTCGAATGTTCGTTGCGGAGAATTTCAACGAACTGCTCAATCACACGATGCCTGTGATGCCTGGCAATCACAATGGACGTGGATTTGGTTTGGCATGTGCATCACACTTGTTTTTTTTGAATGAGTCCGTTTGCCGGGGGTAAAAATTGACTGATCAATTTTATGTATTTCAGCCAGCCGCGCCGCCACGGGTGTTTCGTACCATGTCGGCGCTGGATTCATCCCTATTCTGGGTGATGTTGCTTCTGTTGGTGGGTTTGTCAGCATCAAATCTTCTGTTGGTTCCGCAGGAAAAATTTGTTACAAAGTTGCCTGGTATTGTCATTTTATTTTTGTTCGCCATCGCTGCATCATTCGCCATTTTTCGCTTGGCGGCTGCGGCGCGTATCACCGTCACCGATCACACGATTGCGTATACATCCGGACTGCCGACTTTTATGCAAAGCTGGTCGCCATCATGGACGATGCGTTGGGATGAAATTCAGCATGTCTATTGGGGAAATGCGCGCGGGGGTGCACGCGAGGTTTATATCACCTCGCCGGGACAAACCAGAAAAGTTTCCGTGGCAATGTGGTTTGAAAACAAGGCTCAGATCGCCGCATGGAAAAAAATCATGCTCAACACGGTGTTTACCCGCTCCGAGAATCTGAATCTGTCGGTGCTGCCGATGGTGGCGTTGTTGATCACGCGCGGCAAGTTGGCCGCCGACGACCGGATGGACACCAATCATGAAATGTTTGATCTTGCCAAGCATGTGCCAATCCGGAACGTGTTGATTCTGGCCGCCGTCCTGACCGCCTATTGGTTGGTAGATGTTGTTTTTTCCGATCTGACGTTTGGCACCTTTGTGCCATGGCTGGTGATGGCTGCGATTGGCGTCATCGGTTGGTGCAGTGTTGCCCATTATCTGATCGGCCGGCGTGCACCCCGCATGGAAGGGGTGTTTGTCAGTTTTTTGGTGGGCACGGCATTATCGCTGGCGAGCTACACCGGGTTGCAACGCCTCGGTCAGGCACTCGATCCGGCGGGAACAGAGATCGTGTTGACCTGGTCGGCGGACAAGCAGTTGACACCTGCTTCGCCCGCCGCGCGCGACCTGACGTATTTGTCGACGCAAAGCATAAAATTTTGGCAGGCGCAAAAGCCCGGTTCAATCCATACCTTCTTGCAACATCAGGCATTGGGCTACACCGTCTACGATTTGAGCGCGTACCGCGCGCGCCGGGACAAACACTTTGGTCGCTCTTGATGGCAATGCTGGCGCGCACCTTCGGATATAAATGCCTGAAAACGCGCGCCCCATAATGACTTTATGAATTTATCCGCTGTCAAAAAATACTGCGTCTCCCTGCCGCACGCCACAGCGGATGTGAAGTGGGGTGCGGATCATGTGTATTCCATCGGCGGCAAAATGTTTGCGGTGGCGTTTGAAAACGAATTACGCGGTGTGGTGGTGG
>JAYTBF010000363.1:0-2708 GCA_043737175.1 Burkholderiales bacterium | reverse complement strand
AACGCCCAGACGAGTGTGTTGACCGACCGGCTCGACACCAAAATAAATTTCGCGAGTGCGTTCAGTGATTTGTACGGCACCACATTGTTGGCCGCCATAATGCCCACCGGAATCGCCATGATCAGACATAACAATGTGCCGAGGGTGGCAATGTTGAGTGTTTCGATCAACGCCTCATGCACCGACTTGGCGTAATAGGGTGTATCCATTGGCCACATGCGCGCAAAAAAATCCTTCATTTGCGCCGGCGCATCAATCAAGAATTCCGGAATGATTTCGATGTTTTTTAAGGAAAAAACAATCGCCGCGAGCGTCAGGAAGTAAAACGCAAAACGTAAAAATTTTTGTTCCGGCGTAAAGCGTATCCATTGTCGCGCGCTGCCGGTACTTTCAACACCGCTGGTTGATACATTCATCAGGATGCCTCCAGCGCAGCGTTTTTTTCTCGCGTCAGGCGGGCGCTGCGGCGATCGCGAAAATAATCGAGTAGGGCGAGGTTATCGTTAAACAATGCACGCACATAACCGGAGATGACTTCGGCAAGTATGATCAAAGCGATGATGGCAATGAGAATCGCGCAGACAAAATCATAGTCAAAACGTTGAAATGCCGAGAACAGGCTGCCACCGATTCCGCCGGCGCCGACAATACCAATCATGGTCGAGTGGCGCAGATTGGAATCGAATTGGTAGGAGGCAAAACCAAGAAAACGCGCAAATACCTGTGGAATCACGCCATAGGCCAGTACGCTAAAAAACCCGGCGCCCGATGCGCGCACCGCTTCCACTTGTTTGGGTGAAATTTCTTCAATCGCTTCGGCAAACAATTTCGAAATAAAGCCGATGGAGCCGATCACCAGCGCGCCGATCCCGGCGATGGCGCCAAAGCCGACCGCCTTGACAAATATGATGGCGATGACGACCTCGTGGAAAGACCGGCAGACGGCGATGAGAGTGCGTGCCGGCCACACCACCCAAACCGGCATCAGGTTGCGCGCCGCCATCAAACCAATCGGCAACGACAGCAAGATGCCAATGAAGGTGGCGATAATGGCGATCTGCACACTCTCGGCCAAACCTTTGACAATCATCTCGACTTTGTCGGCGCGAAAGTCCGGCGGAAACATACGGCCCAAAAATTTTGCGGCATTGGCCAAACCATCGACAAATCGTGTCCAGGTGATATCGAGCTGCCCTGCTGCCCAGACAACATAAATCGCCAGCAGAATCCAGCCGATGCGCGCCGGCCAATTGGGCTGAAAGGCGATGCGGGGGACGATGGTTGTTTTGGAGCTCATGCCAGCGTCGTCATTCGAGCCAATCTTCGCCACCATAAATTTCCTTCAGGTGGTCCTCGGTTAATTCAGCGGGTGTACCATTAAAAACAATTTGACCGCCATTCATACCGATCATGCGTTGGCAAAAGCGTTTGGCAAGTGCCACGTTGTGAATGTTGACGATGACTGGAATATTGCGTTTGCCGGCCATGGCGGCCATGATTTCCATAATTTCTACCGACGTTTTTGGGTCAAGCGACGAGGTCGGTTCATCGGCCAACAAAATTTCCGGGCGCTGCATGATGGCGCGGGCAATGCCGACCCGTTGACGTTGCCCGCCGGAAAGCCCGTCGGCCCGTTGGTTGGCAAAATTTCCCAGTCCCACCGCGTCGAGAAGATTAAATGCTTCTTCGATATCTTCCTTTGGAAACTTGCGCAACCATGCTTTGAACGCAGAGACATACCCCAGCCGACCGGTAAGGACGTTTTCCATTACCGTCAATCGTTCGACCAGGTTGTACTCTTGAAACACCATGCCGATGCGTCGCCGCGCCTCGCGTAATGGCACACCGGATAGTTGCGCCAAATCCTGTCCCTGAAAACTTATTTTTCCAGCAGTCGGATCAATCAGACGATTAATACAGCGAATCAATGTCGACTTGCCGGTGCCGGATGGTCCGATGATGGCGGTAATGCCATCGCCGGGAATATCCAGATCAATGCCTTTTAGGACTGGCACGCCTTTTTTGTACTCTTTGACAAGTCCACGAATTTGAATCGAACGGTCGGCCATAGTTATTTTTTGGTGGGTTGATTTTTTTGCGCCACCGGATCCTTTGCGGCGCTGATGGTTGAGGCATTTCGGCTGGTTACTTCCCCGCTGGCAATCGCGACGCGGCGAACAGACTCAAAGTCGCGTTTGTAATTGAGCGGCATAAAACGATCCGGACCACGGAATGCGGTTGATAACTCCAGTGGAAATCGAAATGTAAACGTACAGTCTTCTATTTTTTTGCGCAGCGCAGGATCGAGGTCGTGGGCGACGGCGAGGCTGCCAGCGGGGAATGGCCGGCTGGTATAGATGGTGCGCAGGTCGGTGGCCTTGACAACACCACGTTGGATCATGCGGATCAATACGTCATCGGCAACGGCAGCCGCGTCGTAGTCGCGGTTGACCACACCTGAAATTGAGTTGTCGTGTTTTCCAGAATACAAAACCTTGTAGTCCTTATCAGGCACCACGCCTTCGGCTGGAAAAAGTGCGCGCGGGGCAAGATTGCCGGAATTGGAAGACGCGGCCACATGCGCCACGCGTTTGCCGGCGAGATCCGCCATGGTTTTAATAGCGCTGTCCTGCCTGACGACCACGATCAAGTGGTAAGTGGTGATGCCACCTTTTGCGGTGCCGTGATTGGCAAAGGGAACCGCACCG
>JAYTBF010000362.1:0-2713 GCA_043737175.1 Burkholderiales bacterium | reverse complement strand
GTCCGTTAGCAAAACACTAATAACCACGCCACTTTTCAGCCAATTATGCTTGTAAAACTTCGCCCCTGCTAGCGTTTCATTCTCTATCGATCACTGCTCGCCGCACCAATCGCCACAGCGCCCGCTGAAAAAATAATCAACATCAGCGCTGTCGCCGATGGAGTGATGGTTTTTGTTGCCAGGTCCATGACGGCATCGATCAGCAGTTCATTGCCGGAGCCGAATCCAAATACGATGAAGGTGCCGACCAATGCGGCCGCCGAAATAATTACCAATCGGCGTATTAGGCCCGTCGAGGTCAATTGGCTCGCGGCGGGGGCGGGGATCAGTTTGACGCGTGCCATCACACCATCCGCAAATCCATCGTTATCGATGTGGTGTTGTTGAAACATGCGTGCGTCGGTCTGCAGCATCGCGTCCAATTGCCCGTCATCAGTAACGCCAGGTGATGGCTTTGGCTGCCGGTTATTTGGATAATGATCGGTTGGATGCATCGTCTGTCTCCTGTTTCAACTTTGCATGGCGGCAAACGGCACGTTTGCCATCGCGCCCGCGCTTGCGGGATCGTTCGTTTTTACATTCGTGTGATTGGTGTTATATGCGTCCAATCGTTTTCGCATTTTTTCCTTGGCGCGCAACACGTGGGTTTTGAGTGTGCCCAACGGCATATTGAGCGCATACGCCGCTTCGTCGTGTGATAAATCGAGGTAGTAACAATGTTGAATGGCGGCGTGTTCGGCTTCACTCAGGTCAATCATGGCGCGCTGCAAATCGAGGCTCAAGCCGGTGGCGATTGATTCGGGTTCGCAGGCTTCCGGCACTGGCCGGTTGTCTTCATCGAGCAACACTTCGGTTTTGCGGCGCACATCCGATTGCCAGGCGTTAAAGGCGATGCGATAAAGCCAGGTGGAAAATTTGGCTTCGAAGCGAAACTTGCCGATGTTTTTCCAGGCAAGAATAAAAGTTTCCTGCGCCACGTCATCGGCCAATTCGTTATTGCCTCTTGTCATTTTTCGCAGACTGGCGCGCAAGATCGATTGATGGCGGCGCACCAGTGTCGCAAAGGCGTGATGATCACCTTTGGCGATCACCCGGCTGATGAGCGCTTCGTCGGTGACGTCCAACGGCGCATGAATTTGATTCACAGCGAAGTCGAGCTGTTTGTGATCAGGTCACTTTGGCTTGGTCACGTTTTTCAAGCTGCCACACGATTAAACTTCCCAACCCCATCAACGTCGGGATCAGCCCAAACGACCACGGCGCATCAACTTGATAGAGTCCGATGGATAAGGCGATACCAAACATGATCAACGCCACGCCGCGCCGCAAATCCGCGGTCGGCGAATTGGCACTCGTCAGTAAATCCGCCGGTACGGGCTGACCGTGTTCGGCGAGTTTGATCGCAGCCTCATAAGCGAGACGGTTTCGCTCCGCTTTAAATCGCAATATCAGCCAAACAATGGCGACCCACATGGTCGTGCCAAAAAATATGCCGGCCAGTGGGATTAAGAGTTCGGTCATTTCGAGCATGGAAGCCTCCGGGACAAATTGTGGGTTATTTATCGATAGGATGCGTTGACGGACGGTTTTGGATTCATCATGCCGACAATTCCGGTGACGGCGTGCGTGGTGGTTTGATGTGTATGTCCGGCTCGGGGAGCTTGTGCATCGACGAAAGTGGTGAAATTTTTGTCAGTGCCAGTACCAACAGGATACAGCCGACCCCACAAATGGCAATGGTCGGGCGTAATCCCAACCATTCACCCATCAGCCCACCCAACACCGAGCCGACCGGGGCGAGTGACAACGACAAAAATATCATCGTGGAGGTGACCCGGCCCAGCAGGTAATCGGGTGACGACGCCTGTCGGAGCGACAGGTAGTTGATAAAAAATAACATGGTGCCAAAGTCGAAAATAAATAACGTGGCACCCAGTGCGAGATATCCGTATTCGTGTGGTGTGATCAACGCCATCAGTAGCCACGACAGGGCAGTTAAGCCAATGCCGGCGAGCATCACCCGGCCCACACCAAAACGCGCGTTTAAATGTTGGCAAGCAAACGACGAGATCAAAAAGCCCACGCCCGCCAACATATAAATCACGCCAATTTGGCCGGCGGATAATCCCAAATTACGCGCCGCAAACAAAATGATGATGGCCAGATAAGCGTGCCGCAACAATTGCCACAACGCCAGTCCCCACGAAATGGCGCGCAACACGCGGTTTTCCCAGATTACTTGTAAACCTTCTTTGATATCGCTGCGAATACTGGCCCACGTCATCTGGCCGGTTTGTTTGGGTGCGTCACTGTCTTGGGGTCGAATGCCGCGCAAAATAAACGCCGACAAAAAAAAGGCAATGGCGTCGAGCAGAATCGCAAACGGTGCCGTCAGGGAGTGAATCAACATGCCGGCGATACCGGGGCCGATGAGCTGTGCCGAAGAATCGGCCAGCGCGATACGCGAATTGGCCTCAACCAGATTGGAGCGGCCAACACGTTCGGTCATAAAGACCTGATACGCCGCCCAGCCGATGATGCCACCGAGGCCGACCATAAAGGCAACAATGTAGAGAATCGGCATGCCTAAAAACCCGGCCCATGCGGCAATCGGGATCAGCAGCAGCACCAACCCACGGCCAATATCTGCCCACATGACCAGCGGCAATTTGCGTGATCGATCGACCAATACACCGGTAAAAATTCCGAACAG
>JAYTBF010000361.1:0-6778 GCA_043737175.1 Burkholderiales bacterium | reverse complement strand
ATCCAGGTCGCCGCCACCGGGTGATTGGATGTTGGGTTGGCACCAATCACAAAAATAACCTCGGCATGGGCCACATCACTGACTTGATTCGACACCGCGCCGGAGCCGACGCCCTCGAGCAAGGCCACCACCGAGGATGCATGGCAAAGGCGCGTGCAATGATCAACGTTGTTGGTCTGAAAGCCGGTGCGCACCAACTTCTGAAACAAATACGCTTCTTCGTTCGAGCCTTTTGCCGAGCCAAATCCGGCCAAGGCATTGGGGCCATCACGATCACGGATTTTTGCCAGGGTTCCCCCGGCCAAATCGAGCGCCTCCTGCCACGTGGCCTCACGAAACACATCGCGCCAATTGTCCGGATCCATACGGAAATCGGCCGTTTTTGGCAAACCCGTTTTGCGGATCAACGGTGTCGTCAGGCGTTGTTTGTGGTGCGCGTAATCAAAGCCAAAACGGCCTTTGACACACAAGCGCGATTGATTGGATGGACCATCACGCCCGTCCACTTGCACAATGGTGTTGTCCTTGACGTGATAGGTCAGCTGACAACCCACCCCACAATACGGACAGACGCTATCGATTTTTTTATCGGCAACTATTGCGTAGGCCTCTTTGGCTGGCGCAAGTGCACCGGTCGGGCAGGCCTGCACACATTCACCACACGCCACACAGGTTGACTCCCCCATCGCGTCGTCAAAATCAAACACAATTTTTGAGTGTCCACCACGAAAGGCGTAACCGATCACATCGTTGCCCTGCTCTTCACGACAGGCGCGTACACAACGGTTACATTGAATGCAGGCCTCTAGGTTGACACTCATGGCAGGGTGCGAAACATCGGGTGCCGGCTGGTGGCGAGCGTCAAAACGAGACGTGGTGACATCCAGTTTGTCGGCCCACATGGTCAGCTCGTTATCCTGCGGTTTGTAATTTTTCACCGGCGCATCGGCCAGTAACAATTCGAGCACCAATTTTTGCGACTGCACCGCACGTGGCGAATCGGTCAGCACTTCCATATTATTGGTCGGGTAACGACAACAAGATGGCGCCAACACCCGCTCACCCTTGACCTCGACCACACAAGCACGACAATTACCATCCGGACGATAACCGGGTTTATAACAAAGGTGCGGGATGTCCTTGCCGTGTTGTTTGGCGATTTCGATCAGCGACTGATCGGCAAACGCGGTAATTTTTTCGCCGTCGAGTGTGAATTCGACCACGCTACGTGCAATCAATGGTTCAGTCATGGCGTTCATTTGTTGGTCCTTCGTTTATTCGGAAACGGTGAACTGGGATCTACGATCTGTGAACAGTGAACGGTGAACGGTGAACAAAACCATTCAGCCCATTTGGCGATTTGCCAAGCGCAGGCAACGCTAACCATTCACTGTTCACTGTTCACCGTTCACTGTTCACTGTTCACGATTCTAAGTTAACTGTTCACTGTTCACTGTTCACCGTTCACGCTTCTCAGCTCACGCCCTTCAAATCTCCTGCGGAAAATGTTTGATCACACAACGGATCGGATTGGGGGCAGCCTGACCCAGCCCACAAATGGAAGCATCGACCATTACCTGCGACAACTCTTCGAGCAGACCCGTCTTCCATTTGGATTCAGCCAATAAGCTGACGGCTTTTTCGGTGCCGACGCGACACGGCGTGCACTGCCCGCAACTTTCGTCGGCGAAAAACTTCATCAGATTCAGTGCGGCATCCCGCGCCCGATCCTTGTCCGACAAAATCACCACCGCCGCCGAACCAATAAAACAACCGTGCGGCTGCAAGGTATCAAAATCGAGCGGAATATCACCCATGCTGGCAGGCAAAATCCCGCCGGACGCACCACCCGGCAAGTAGGCATAAAATTGTTGGCCCGCGACCATGCCACCACAATACTCTTCGATCAATTCTTTGACGGTGATGCCGGCCGGTGCCAGATGGACCCCAGGTTTGTTGACGCGGCCCGACACCGAGAACGAGCGTAAGCCTTTACGGCCATGGCGCCCCTGATCGGCAAACCAGGCCGCGCCCTTTTCGAGAATATCGCGCACCCAATAAAGCGTTTCAAAATTGTGCTCCAGCGTCGGACGGCCAAACAACCCCACCTGCGCCACATACGGCGGACGCAAACGCGGCATGCCACGTTTGCCCTCGATTGACTCGATCATCGCCGACTCTTCGCCGCAAATGTAGGCGCCCGCCCCCCGGCGCAATTCGATAAGCGGCAATTTCATTCCGCCCGGTGGGTCGGCTTTGAGCGCAGCCAATTCAGTTTCCAGAATGGCGCGGCAATGGTGGTATTCGTCACGCAAATAGACATACACTGCATCGATGCCAACCACACTCGCCGCGATCAGCATACCCTCGATAAATCGATGTGGATCGCGCTCCAGATAAAAACGATCCTTAAAGGTGCCGGGTTCACCCTCATCAATATTGATCGCCATTAATCGCGGCGCAGTCTCACCACGCACGATGCGCCACTTGCGCCCAGTTGGAAAACCCGCGCCACCAAGTCCACGCAATCCGGAATGTTCCAGCTCAGTAATCGTTTTGTCTCCATCCCGTTTACCAGTGGCATGATCCTGCCACTGCCGATAACCACCGGCCTCCTGGTACTCGGCATAGCCGACATACGCGTCGGCAACGGCTGTTGTGCGGCCAGTGGTGACGGCGGCAGATACGTTTTCGACGGTGGCGTGACCAAAAGCATTTTGACCCACACAAACAGCAGGGGCCTGTTCACACCGTCCAATACAAGGGGCAGCAACAACGCGAACGTCTTTGCCGAGAATACCCGGCAATTTTTCCAGCAATACATTGGCGCCTGCCATGTGACAACTGAGGGTTTCACACACACGAACGGTTAACGCCGGTGGCGCACACTCCCCCTCTTTAACCACATCAAAATGGTGATAAAACGTAGCCACCTCGTAGACTTCCGCCTGCGAGATTTTCATCGTATCTGCCAACGCCGCCAAATGCGCGGCGGAAAGTTGACCGGTTTGATCCTGAATCAAATGCAAATACTCGATCAACAAATCGCTTCGGATGTCGCGTCCGTCCAGCAACGCCGCAATTTCGGTCCGCGCCTGCGGGTCCACCTGCCGACCCTTGCGGGTATGGCGCGTTTTCAAACGGCCACCGACGTTGGCGAGCGGAATAGTGATGGTTGCGCGATCGGACATCGAGAATTTCTCCGTGACGGATTGGATTTTCTCGCCGACGTGTGGAGACGTGGCGCCTGGCTGGTTTTGTGACGTTTGCTCGGCACAGTTTCCAGCGGTTTAGCATTTTCAACAGCATAGCCGTGCAGCGTGTTAACAGCGATGACGGACATCAAGAGCAGTACAAAAAACCAAAAACGAAACTCGCCACGTAGCGGTCATTTCGCGGCAAAAAGGACTGGAAACGTCCGTCAGCAAAGGACTCCTAAATTGTAAACGCCAATCGCACACCTTGATCAATCGCCCGCTTGGCGTCCAGCTCTCCAGCCTCAAATGCACCACCAATGATATGCGTGATGACACCGGCGGCGGCCAATGGTGCGACCAACTCGCGCAACGACTCCTGCCCGGAGCACAACACAATCGTATCGACCTCCAGCAAGGTTGGTTTTTCACGCTTCTCGCCAAACGAAATATGTAAACCGCGCGCGTCGATCCCATCGTAATTTACGCCAGCGAGCATTTCGACTTTCTTTTTCTTCAGCGCGGCGCGATGAATCCACCCGGTGGTTTTGCCGAGGCCTTTGCCGGGTTGCGAATTTTTCCGTTGCAATAGATAAACCTGTCTCGCCGGAGGGGAAACTTCCGGCTTGATCAATCCACCACGCGCGACCGATGGATCACCGACCCCCCACTCCTTTTGCCACAGCGCCAAATCCATGGTGGGCGAGTGGTCCTCGACCAAAAATTCCGACACATCAAAGCCAATACCGCCGGCACCAATGACCGCGACGCGTTTTCCAACCGGTTTTTTGTGCAGCAACACATCGATGTAACTCAACACATTGGGACCATCCTGCCCGGGAATCTTTGGGTCACGTGGTATCACGCCGGTGGCAATCACCACTTCATCAAACCCCTGCAACTCAGCGGCCGCCACGCGTTTATTGAGGGTCAACTTGACACCGGTAGCGTCAATGCGACGACCAAAATATCGGAGCGTCTCGTGGAACTCCTCCTTACCTGGAATCACTTTGGCCATATTAAACTGCCCGCCGATTTTATCGGCACTATCAAACAACTCGACGTCATGGCCACGCGCGGCCAACTCGGTTGAACACGCCAAACCGGCAGGACCCGCACCGACCACGGCGAGGCGCTTTTTCTTGGTGGTCTTGGTAAAGACAAGTTCGGTTTCGTGGCAAGCGCGCGGATTCACCAAACATGACGCGAGTTTCTGCTGAAAAACGTGATCGAGGCAGGCCTGATTGCAGCCGATGCACGTGTTGATATCCAGCGCCCGATTCTGTGCGGCTTTGTTGACAAACTCCGCATCAGCCAACAACGGCCGCGCCATCGACACCATATCCGCAAAACCATCAGCGATAATCTGTTCCCCGACCTCCGGCGTGTTGATGCGATTGGTGGTCACCAGTGGAATGCTGACTTCGCCTTTGAGTTTTTTGGTGACCCACGCGAATGCACCACGGGGCACCGAAGTCGCAATCGTTGGCACACGCGCTTCGTGCCAACCGATGCCGGTATTGATAATCGTTGCGCCGGCCTTTTCAATGCCCTTGGCGAGCATTACCACCTCATCCCACGACTGCCCCTGCGGAATCAGATCGAGCATCGACAGGCGGTAAATGATGATGAAGTCTTTGCCGACCGCTTCGCGCATGCGCGCAACAATTTCAATCGGCAGCTGCATTCGATTTTCGTATGAACCACCCCATTTGTCGTCGCGCTGATTGGTCGCCAGGCTCAAAAATTCGTTAATAAAATAACCCTCTGACCCCATCACTTCGACACCGTCGTAACCGGCGTCGCGCGCCAGTTTGCCGGCGCGGACAAAACATTTGATCTGCCGCTCAACGCCGCTTAATGACAAGGCACGCGGGGTAAATGGCGTGATGGGTGACTTGATGCGTGATGGTGCGACCGAAAACGGCGAATACCCGTAGCGACCGGCGTGCAGAATTTGCAAAGCAATCTTGCCGCCTTCGGCGTGCACCGCATCGGTGATGACATGATGGGTCTTGGCGGCGCGGCTTGATGCCAGACGCGAGCCAAACGGTGACAACCATCCCTCGACATTCGGCGCAAATCCGCCGGTCACGATTAAACCGACGCCACCACGCGCGCGCTCGGCAAAATACGCCGCCAGTTTTGGAAACTCCTTGGCCCTATCTTCCAGACCGGTATGCATCGATCCCATTAACACGCGATTTTTAAGGGTGGTGAACCCCAGATCAAGCGGGGCGAGCAAATGTGGATACGGTGACGACATAAAATCTCCTCGACAACATCAAAATGCAAAACGGCTGCCGAAGCAGCCGTTACGCGAAGCACAAAAAATTAAAGGACGGACTTCAGTAGCTCACCCATTTTTGCCGGGTTTTTGGTGACCTTGATGCCACACTCCTCCATCACCGCCAGCTTTTCCTGCGCCGTGCCTTTACCACCGGAAATAATCGCGCCGGCGTGGCCCATGCGTTTGCCGGGTGGCGCGGTCACTCCGGCAATAAAACCAACCACTGGCTTTTTCATATTGTGTTTCATCCACAGCGCGCAGGTTTCCTCCGCGTCACCACCGATTTCACCCACCATGATGACCGCGTCGGTATCCGGATCGTCATTAAACATTTTCATGATGTCGATATGTTTGAGGCCGTTGACCGGGTCACCACCGATGCCGACACAGGTGGATTGGCCGAGGCCGAGGTCCATCAATTGTCCGACCGCTTCGTAGGTCAGGGTACCGGAGCGCGAGACCACGCCAATACGGCCCTTTTTATGGATGTGTCCCGGCATGATGCCAATTTTGATTTCCTCCGGGGTAATGACACCCGGGCAGTTCGGCCCGATCAAAATGGTCCTGGTGCCCTGCATTTTTTCGCGGGTGCGAATCATGTCGCGCACGGGAATACCTTCGGTGATACAAATTACCAACTCCACTCCGGCATCAATTGCTTCGTTGATCGCGGCAGCGGCAAACGGGGGTGGCACATAAATCACCGAGACGTTGGCACCGGTTTGCGCTTTGGCTTCGGCAACGGTTTCAAAAATCGGGATGCCTTCGTAGGATTGGCCACCTTTTTTAGGGGTGACGCCGGCCACAAAACAATTGGCACCGTTGGCGTATTCCTTGCACATTTTGGTGTGGAACATGCCGGTTTTGCCGGTGACGCCTTGTGTGATAACGCGCGAATTTTTATTGATCAGTATGGACATGATTTACTTGCCTGCGGAATGTTTGGCGGCAGCGGCGACAACACGTTCGGCCGCTTCAGCCATGTTATTGGCGGAAATGATAGGCAATCCAGAATCCTTCAAAAGCTGTCTGCCCAGCTCTTCATTGGTGCCCTTCATGCGCACCACCAACGGCACCTGCAATTGGACTTCGCGTGCAGCCGAGATCACGCCATTGGCGATCACGTCACACTTCATAATGCCGCCAAAAATGTTGACCAAAATTGCTTTCAGATTCGGGTTCTTCAACATGATCTTGAATGCCTCGGTGACTTTTTCAGTAGTCGCACCACCGCCCACGTCGAGGAAATTTGCCGGCGAACCGCCATAAAGCTTGATCACGTCCATGGTGGCCA
>JAYTBF010000360.1:0-2746 GCA_043737175.1 Burkholderiales bacterium | reverse complement strand
AACTGCGGTCACCACGGCAATGAGTACGTCTTCGTGTTGGTGAAACTTTTCATGGCTTCCTGTACGCCTTCCTTGTAACCGAGTCCTGAGTCCTTGATGCCGCCAAACGGTGTGAGTTCGAGCCGGTATCCGGGCACTTCGCGGATGTTTACCGATCCGACTTGTAGTTCTGAGACAAAGCGGGTGATGTAATCGAGACGGTTTGTGCAAACCGATGACGACAAGCCATAAGCGGTGCCGTTGGAAATTTGGATTGCCTCATCGATATTGGCAAAACGAATGATGGGTGACACCGGACCAAAAGTTTCTTCTTGTACCAGCGTCATGTCCGGCCGCACCTGATCGAGCACTGTCGGCGCATAGCGGGCACCGTCGCGCTGATTGCCAACTAGAAGTCTTGCGCCGTCGGCGACCGCCTGTTTGACGCGTGTTTCAAAAAGCCTGGCGGCCTCCTCGTCGATGACCGTGCCCATCTCCGTGCCGGGATTCGCCGGATCGCCAAACTTCCACGCGCGGGTTTTTTCAACCACGAGTTCTGTGAAACGCTCAGCCACCTTACTGTGCACCAACATCCGCTTGACCGCTGTGCAACGTTGCCCGGAATTTTTGTAGGAACCTTGCACCGCCAGTGACGACGCCTCGTCGAGGTCGGCGTCTTCCATCACGATGATCGGGTCGTTGCCGCCGAGTTCCAGCACAATTCGACGATAACCCGCCTTGGCTGCGATGTATTTGCCGATGGCAACGCCACCCGTAAACGTGACCAGATCCGCATGTGGATTGGTGATCAGCTCATCAGAGATTTCGCGCGGATCACCCGTAACGACGGAAAACATTTCCGGTGGCAGCCCGGCCTCGTAAAGAATATCGGCCAGCAGCAGCGCTGAAAAAGGCACTTTTTCACTTGGCTTCAGCACCATGCGGTTATTGGTGGCAATCGAAGGAACTACTTTATGTGCAACCTGATTCATGGGGTGGTTGAACGGGGTGATCGCGCTGATCACGCCAAGCAACGGATCGCGTTGCGTATACACGCGACGAGTCTTGCCATGCGGGGTGAGGTCGCAGGAGAAAATCTGCCCATCGTCCTTCAATACTTCGTTGGCACCGAACCCCAGTACATCGGCGACGCGGCCAACCTCATAGGTTGAATCTTTCAGACACAATCCGCTCTCGGCGGTGATGAGCGCGGCGATTTCCGTTGTGCGGTCCCGGACCAATGCGGCAGCACGGTCGAGAATTTCGGCCCGCCTGAAGCGCGTTAATTTGGGACGATAGGCGGCTGCAGTTGCGAATGCATGTCTGATTTCTTCAACGCTTGCCTTCGGTATTGAACCGATGCTTTGGCCGGTGTAGGGATTAGTCACCTGGATGACGCGATCACCGCTTCGCTCAGCGCCAATTTTTTTGCCAGCGATACGCATTGACTCGCAGCGAAAATTTTCATCTCGCATATTTAACTTTCATGAGAGGCAACTTGTCGACTGCCCGTCCGCAAGACGCATGCGTATGCTGAAAAAGTACATCGTACACACGGTGGCATCAAAACCTTTCCGGTTTTAGCGCGGGCCTGTGCTGCGCCGGCCGCAGCGGCTTCTTGACTGTCTGTGGGTCTTGTTCCGTTTGCACCTGCAACTGTCTGCGCAGGTTGTGCGCAATGGTGCGTTCCTTACTGTCCATCACATGCGCAAACATTGCTTTGCCGGCTGCGTCCGGGTCGCCTGACGCAATCGCTTTGACAATTTGCCGGTGCTCAGACGCCGATATCGGCATCAGCCAGCCGTCCTCAAGGTTAAGGCGGCGAAACAGCGAAAGCTCTTTGATCAGCTTGCGATAAATTGCCGAGAGCTTGCTGTTGCCAGCCAGTTCAACCAAACGGTCGTGAAATTTGAGGTTCAGCAGGTGATAGTGATAAGTATCTTTTTCCTTAACCGCTTTTTCCATCGTATCGACCATGCCGCGGATTTCCCTGACTTGTGCGGGGGTGATGTTCTCTGCGAGCTTCCTGCCAACCAACTCATCCATAGCGGCACGCAGATCAAAAATCTCAATTGCTTCTTCGACCGGAATATCGCGGACGAACACGCCGCGGTTTTTGGTGATACGCACCAGTCCTGCTTCTTCGAGCATGCGAAATGCCTCGCGCAGCGGCCCCCGCGAAATGCCAAGTTTGGCAGCGATGGTCAGCTCGGTCAGTTTTTCGCCCGGCGCCAGACGGCCCGATAGAATCATTTGTTCAAGCTCCGCATGAACGACACTTACAAGCGAGCTGGTTTGGAGCAATGCGATGGTCGGATGGGCGATGATTTCGGCACTCATAGGTTTTCATTTAACGCCATTTTTATCAGATTGTCTACAATCGACAAAAAGCAGTTGACATCGTATTCACGGAGTCGATAGACTCAATCGTCAATTCGCACGACGGCGCAAGCGCTTTTTTGCACAGTCACCAAAATGACACATCGTTGTCGCACAGTTCTGCACTCTCACTTAACTGAAGGGGAATTTGCATGAAACTCGCTTGGACCAAATCCATCTTTACCGGCCTGATGGCCATGATGTTCGCGTCAGCGGCCGTGGCGCAAAAAACGCAGTTGCTCGTTTACACGGCGCTTGAAACCGACCAGTTGAAAGCCTATGAACAAGGCTTCAACAAGGAATATCCGGACATCGAAATTAAATGGGTGCGTGATTCCACCGGCGTTATCACCGCCAAGCTGCTTGCGGAAAAGGCCAATCCACAGGC
>JAYTBF010000359.1:0-2747 GCA_043737175.1 Burkholderiales bacterium | reverse complement strand
GCCAATGGCAGTTTTTTGCGGCGGGGGACTTTGATGGTGATGGCCTTTCTGACGCACTGTGGATCGCACCATGGGGCGATTTGCACTTATGGAGAATGAAGCAGAATGGTCAGGCGCCTGTCATGACCTATCAATTGGGCAATGCGCCGGTTGGATTTGTGCCGTTTAATGCCGTCTCCAGACAGTCGCCCTACCCGATGAAAATTGTGCCGGCCGCAACCCGGGCGGCATCACGGTTATTAACACAGGCGACGTTTGGTGCAACCAGCGCCGAAATTGATCGGGTTGCGTCAATCGGTGCCCCGGCTTATTTGAATGAACAATTTCAGCTTGCGCAAACCCTTTACGCGCCCAAAGTTCCTACTGACCCACTGTACCGTACGGAATATTGGCAGATTGTTCCCGGCGCAATCTGGAAGCAAATATTTGAAGGGCGAGACCAATTGCGACAGCGGGTTGTTTATGCGTTATCGCAGATTTTGGTTGTGTCCCTTCAGAACGATCAACTGCATTCACACCCCTGCAGTACCGCGTCGTATCTCGATGTATTGGGGAAGAATGCCTTTGGCAATTTCCGCGATATTCTCAAGGAAGTGACACTCACACCGGCCATGGGTGAGTACCTCGATATGAAGCGCAATGCAAAAATTGATCCGGTGCTTGGTTCGCGCCCGAATGAAAATTTTGCACGGGAATTGTTGCAGTTGTTTTCAATTGGCACGGTCATGCTCAATCAGGACGGTTCCGTGCAGTTTGCCAACGGCAAACCGATCGATACCTACGATGAAGTATTGGTGCAAGAATTGGCGCGCGCCTTCACCGGCTGGAATTTTGCCAAACAAGATCAAACCAAGTCATGGCGATGGCTTTTTCCGGACAATCCGTTTTCAGGCGACGCGAATTTGACCCCGGCGCAGGTCGCCCAATCGTGCGACGTATGGGTTGCGCCCATGGAGCCATGGCGAACAAATTATCGCGCGAATGACAACATACGCGACATTGTTGGTATCCCGCATGATGCTTTTCCAAAGTCGCTGTTGAAATATCCAGGTTCAATTGCTCGTAAACAAGAGCTACCCGCCAATCAAACGCCGGAAAGAGATCTGGATGATGCGATTGAGAATGTTTTTCATCACCCGAATGTGGGACCGTTTATCGGCGAGTTATTGATTCAACGCTTGGTGACCAGTAATCCGGGTGGTGCCTACGTGTCACGCGTTGCTGCGGCATTTAATGACAACGGTGCCGGTGTGCGCGGCGACATGAAGGCGCTTATCCGTGCCATTCTGCTTGATCCGGAGGCGACTGCCTCAATCGGCAACCAGTCGAGTTCGTTCGGTAAATTGCGCGAGCCGGTACTGCGTTTTACCCAGGGCCACCGGGCATTTGGTGCCACGACAGGCAATGCCATTTACAACAATATCGGCACGTTGCAGTTTTCTGGTCACCTTGGACAGTCGCCTTTGCATGCGCCAAGTGTGTTTAATTTCTATTCGCCCGAGTTTGCGCCTTCAGGCTTGTTAACCAAGAACGGTTTGGTTGGCCCCGAATTTGAAATCACCACCAGCTCAACATTGGCAGGCTTCGCCGAGTTCAGTAAATGGAATATTGTCAATGGTTTTGCACAATGGGATTCGGATAAATCAAAGTGGCTGAAGCCCAACTACGATGCGTATCTGGCGCTGGCGCCGAATCCAGGTGCCTTGGTCGATGCACTGAATGTGGTGATGCTATCCGGCGCAATGAGTTATGGGTTTCGAACCGCATTGGTCGATGTGGCGTCAAAAATCAATGATGTCAATATTGAAAATAGAAATCTAGAGCGCGTCAGGGCAGTGCTTTGGTTGATCCTCAACTCGCCTGAATATTCCATCCAGCGTTAGGAGCCAACATGAGCCAATTTGACTTACATCGTGACCGCCGCGCCTTTATAAAGTCGATCTCCGCCATGGCATCCCTGCCATTGATGGGCAGTGTCATGCAGGCGGCAAACGCCGCCGGACCATTCGATGACTACCGCGCACTGGTGGTACTTTATTTGTATGGCGGTACCGACAGCCACAATATGATCATTCCGCTGGGAAGTGATTACGCCACCTATGCCAACTGGCGATCGAACCTGGCGATCCCCCAGGCCAATGTCATCCCGATTTCAGCGGGCGTATCCGGTCGGTCATTCGGCATGCATCCAAATATGAAAGCACTCGCGGCCATTTTTAATAATGAACGTAAATTAGCGGTGGCGAGTAACGTTGGTGTGTTACTCGAGCCGACTACGCTGGCCTCGTTCCAACAAAAACGAAATTTGCCGCCGCAGTTGTTTTCACACGCGGATATGGTCAGCCATACACAAACCGGTCGCGCCGACTGGATTGCTGAGACCGGCTGGGGCGGTCGCCTCGCCGATCTGATTGACGTGGCCAACGGCAACGCGCAGGTATCGACCTCGATCAGTGTTGCCGGTCAAACCTTGTTCCAGAAAGGCAGCAAGGTTTCGACCTATGGGCTCAACCAATGGCGGGGGGCGGACAGCACGATTGTGAACCGCATGCGTGCCTATCGGGACTGGGACAATGGCTCCGCTGCGCGCGCGCCGCAGGTTGCCTTTGAAACACAACTCTTGGGCGCGGGCACCAATCTGCTCGAACTGCAGTACAAGAACATGGCGATGCAGACCTTGCGGACCGGAGATTATCTTAACACTATGCTGTACGAGGTTAATGCGAGTGGTGATGCGATCCGCGGTG
>JAYTBF010000358.1:0-15328 GCA_043737175.1 Burkholderiales bacterium | reverse complement strand
ATTTAAACGACGCTGGATCCCGGCCTCCGCCGGGATGACGAGATTTTTGGATTCGCCTATTGGACATTCTCTAGCATTGGCGCGGTTTTCCAAGCATTTTTTCCGCAAAGTCCTTGCCAGTGCTTGACTCAGGCGATCAGTCCATATACCTTCCTTAACCAAATGCAATTCTTTGCAGTGCATTCACGCACAAGTGCAAGGATTAAACACGATTTATGCGCGGCAGGCACGCGATATTTTCAAAAATGGAAAAGTTTTTGAAAAAAGCCGCCAGCCGGTGCCGGTGGCCGATTGTCGCCAGCGCTCTTTGCGAGCCGGATCCGCGTGAGTCGGCGCGGTTTTTGATGGCCCCGCGCGGAGTTTTCGACCGGTGTTTTGGTTATTTTTTGTTGGCCGGTGTTTTGCGCACGGCAGATTTTTTTGCCGCTGGTTTCTCGTCCGCAACCACTGGCTGCGTGCCGAGTTGCTCCTTGAGTGACTGCAACGTCGCCACGTCACCGCGCACCCGCAAAAATGCGCCGTCGTTGTCGGCACGTTCGTCGATCACTTCGCACGACGAAAAAATTTTGCCACGCAGTTGTTGTGCGGACCAAGGTAAAAACAGCTCGGCTTCGATCAGGTCTTTACGAAAAAATGCGCGGATGGTGGTGTGCAAACTGGCAACGTCCTCTTGGTTGCGAGCACTCATGATCACGCAATCCGGATATTCGGCGCGTAATTTGGCGGCCAGTTCGGCCTGTGCGGTGGTATCGCCGACCATGTCGATTTTGTTGAACACACGAATGCGCGGCACGTTGGCGGCACCAATTTCGGCCAGCACCTGATCAGTGACCGCGCGTTGGCGTTCGAAGCCGACGTCGCTGGCATCAATCACGTGTAACAACAGCGAAGATTCGGCGGCTTCTTCGAGTGTGGATTTAAACGACGCCACCAAATCGTGTGGAAGGTTTTTAATAAAGCCGACCGTGTCGCTGACCAAAATACGCGGCACCGATTCGGGGTGCAGCGCGCGCACGGTGGTGTCGAGTGTGGCGAATAATTTATTGGCAACCAACACCTCGCTGCCGGTGAGGGCGCGCATCAGGGTTGATTTGCCGGCGTTGGTGTAACCCACCAAGGCCACGCGTGGAATCCCTTTGCCGGCCTGTCCGGATTGACCCTCTTGACGACGTGCACGTTGAATCTGCCGCTCGGCGTCCATGGCGGTGATTTCCAATTGCAGCTCGGCAATGCGATTGCGAATTTTTTGACGGTCGAGTGCGGCGTGGGTTTCACCCGCACCACGGCCACCGGTACCGCTGCGCTGTCGTTCTTTGGGCCCGGCCAATTTGGAGGCTTCACGTAAGCGTGGTGCCATGTAACCGAGCCGTGCAATCTCCACCTGTGCGCGTGCCGCACGCGAGCTGGCGTGGCGATGGAAAATTTCCAGAATGACCATGGTGCGGTCCATCACTTGGACACCGACATCTATTTCTAGATTACGCGCCTGTGAGGGCGAGACGTCGTGGTCAATCAACACCATATCGGCGCGGCGGGTATCCGGATCGGCGGCAGATTGTGCTGCGGCTTTGGCGCGGGCGGCACCGCGTTTGCTGGTGATGTTGTCGTCGTCCTCATCCACTGCGTCGTCGTTATCGGCGTCGGCGTTGTCGGCGTCGGATTTGTTTTCAATAAAGCGGCGTATCTCTTGGCGTTTACCAACGCCCAGATACGCCGCACGATCAAAGGTGACACGTTTTTGCACAAACGTGCCGACGACTTCGTAGCCGAGCGTTTTCGCCAATTCACGCAGCTCGATCAATGACGATTCAAACTCGACATCGGTAATGGTCTGCAGGTGGACGGAAGCGACAATGGCGCGGATGGGTTGTTGCTTGGTTTCTTTTTGCATGCGGTGATTTCTGGTTGTTCAGTCGGTGTGTGTGCCGTGTTTTGCGTTGATATGGGAGAATTATTCAAACACCGGCGACTCTTTTCCCCGTTTCCGGGGGAAAGAGTTACCGATGGCGGCCATTGCCTGATGGCAACAGCGCAGGCATTTTTCGCGCTGTCCGCTGTGGCGGATCAGCGTATTCCGATATAGGCGACATATTTTGCCCGCTCCGCCGGCGGCAACAAATCAGACAAACCGGCATCCAGAGTGGCAACGATGCCTTTGCGGTGTTTCGCCAATTCGATCAGGTAGGCATCGGTAACTTGCCGGTGACCTGCCAGCGCGGCGGCGCTGAAGCCAGCCAAACCAATCAGCGGCAAATCATCGGGCCAAAATTCATGACGCGCCATTGCGGTCATTTTGCCGAGCGATTGCAACGCGGCACGCGGGCTGACGGCATCGGCAATAATTTTTGGATTGGAGGAAATGCGCACAAAAGCCAACTGCGTCAGCGGGCAGCTTGACCAGCAAAAATGCCCGATTTTCTCAAACCATGCGTGTGCAATGACGTGGTGTACATGGTTCGGCCATGCCAGCGCAATCAATACATTGACATCGAGCAAATAGGGCACCCGCAACCGTGCGGCGGCAACCGGTCTGGCCATTAATCCTCGTCCCGCTTGACATCATCAAGCCCGATCATCGCGGAACCCTTGGCCGGTTTGAACACCGGAAAGCCGCTTTTCAGTCGGACAGGAATACTGTTTTGCGCTTCCAGCCCTTTGTTGGCCAGCTCGGAAATGATGTCGCCGAGTGCAACCGAGCGCGCCTCCGCCAGGCGTTTGGCGGTGCTGAGCAGTTGTGGATCAAGATTGAGGGTGGTCCGCATGCCGTGTCCTTGTTTGTGTAGCGTAGCCTGCATATTTCATGGGTCGCCCCTGGATTGCTGGGGAGTTCACTCTGAACACCTTGCCATCCAATTTGGAATGCGGGTTCTTCGTATTAAAAAAGGGCTGCACGCTCGATAGCGACTGACTGGACGGCGCTTTTTTGCCTTCCTCCCGTGGGGTAGCGTGGCTATCCCGTGGTCGGTCAGGCAAAAAATCACTCGCCCATTCACCCACTCTCGAACGCCCCCCCATGAAATATGCAGGCTAGCATCAACGCATCACGGCATCATAGCATAAGGGTGAATTGTCTGATGGGCAGCAAATTAAGAACGCCATATGGCGCGGCATTTGGGGCAAAAATGTCTCAAATGCCGCACCAGCAAATGATTTTTACTATTACATCATGACGTTGACAATAGCGTTGCCAATACCAACCAGCGCCGCACCAGAAATCAGGCCGGCACAAATCGGCTCGCAACCTTCCACCCAAAACGTGTGGCCTTTGCTGCCGACCGCCTTGTGGCGTTTGCCCATCCACCAGAACACCATCGCGCCGATCCACATCATGAACGACGCTTCGGGTGGCAACACCACACCGAGTCCGACGGATACCGACGAAATCGGAAACTTACCTTTGGTCACAATGCGGGCAATTTCAAACAACAACGCGGCAATGGCCGCAACGACCATGGAAACCAGCGCGGTGTACGGCAGGCTGCTAATGCCTTTGGCGATCAACTCGGCCACACCTTTCCATTGCAATGCGGACGGGAAGGCAAATTGATCGGAGATGATGGTGGTCACCGAGCGCAGGCCATTTGCATCTGCCGGCAAAAACAGCAAATAAAACAACGGCACCGCGGCCAACGAGCCAGACACAATCCCAATCAAATGGCCGATGACCTGATGGCGCGGTTTGCCACCGAGCATGTAGCCGGGTTTGATATCCGACAACAGGTTGGCGGCATTGGAGGCGATCTCACTGGTCATACCGGCCGGGATCAAATTGCTGGCCGGATTGGTGCGATCAATCGCGCCAATGCTGAACTGGGTGATTTTTGATAATGCACCGGTTGGCGTCCATGACGTTAACGCCATGGCGTTGGTACAAATCACGGTCAACACAAAAATCAGCGGCAATGAAATCAACGCAAGCAACCAAGGCACACCAAAATATTCGTGGGTGACGGCCGCGCCGAGCAAACTGAAAATCGGAATGCCAACCCACGACACCCACAGCGGCACTTCAATATCCTTGAGGACATCCGGTTGTTTCACGCCGTCGTTTTCCTTTTTCACTTTGGATTTGAACAAGCTGGTGATCAATTCCGGTTTGGCCAACAAACTGACGATGGAACCCACCACCATCATGGTGACGCCCCACCATAACGCCCACTGATTAACGATCTCCGCACGGGAAATTTTAACGATGGTGCCATCGGCCAACTCGCGGGGTGCAATGTCACCGATGTTGATCATGATCGGCGCCAAAATCACAAAATTAATAAACGCACCGAGCAATACGCTGGTGGCAACGCGAATGCCCATCAGGCCGCCCACACCCAACATGGCCGCATCGAGTGTCAAACGCAGGCCGAGCTGACGCACGTCGGTGCCAAGAATATTTGGAATCCACAACTGATATTTGATTGCCGCGGTGTAGTAGTAGGTGTCGAGCCGTTCGTACAAATGCCACGGCTCTTTCAAGCCCATCCATTTGTCCATCATCAAAATTTTGAACTGAATCAGCTTCATCCAGCCGTCGCTGACTAGCATTTGATAGATGCCGGTGATTACCGCTGTCCAGCCGAGTAACTTGGCCTTGAACATGCCGCTGTCGGCGTTGCCGGTATACAAGGCATCCAGCACCACACCGGCGGCGCGCCCCTCTGGAAAGGGTAATTGTTCGTCGTTGATAAATCGCCGTTTCATCGGAAAGGCAATCAACACACCGAGGATCGAACACACCACCATCCAGGAAATCATGTGCCAGGCCGGAATGATCTTGCCGGTGACCAGCATGTACGCGGCCAGACTTGAGATCAGCGGCATCATCACATAACCGGCAGCGGTCGCAATCGACTGCGTGCAATTGTTTTCAAGAATGGTGTAGTCAGAAGTCAGCCCCGCGCCGGACAAAATGCGGAATATGGCGAACGACAAAATAACCGAGGTGAGTCCCACACCAATACCAATGCCGGTTTTTGCGCCGATGTAGAGCGCGGTCGCGGCCAATATGCCGCCGAGTAAAAACCCGGTGATGCCAGAGCGAACGGTAAGCTGCGCCATTTCACCGCGATAAACGTTTTTAAACCACCACTGGTCTTTTTGTTCACGCGACCAATCGCGAATTTGCTCTTCGGATAAGCTCTGTAGGGCCATATTTCCTCACCTTTGGTTTTTCGAGCAGCCCTTATCATTTGGCGTTGTGCGCCGCAGCAGGGCTGGCAATTTCGTGGGGGCATTATGGCAGAGTGGCGGGGTTGGTGAAGGGGACGCATATTCGCATATGCCGATGGCAATGAGACAGGCATTTAGCACGGATAAACACAAAAGATCAGATCGGATGGCTTGAGATGGGCAGGCTCTTTCAGCCCACGCAGCAGGTGGTTGATAGGGTGGGGCAGGTCGTGGGCACTTTGCGCTTTGCCCATGCATATGAACATCTGGTACAGTTTCAGCTATCGCTAGTGGAGGTGGTCATGTCCCAATCAGCAGCAATCGTTTTGAATCAGGCGCTTCGTTTGTCGTCCAATGATCGCGTGGCATTGGTAGAGGAATTGATATTCAGCCTGGACAAGCCCGACCCTGTATTGGATGCGAGTTGGCTGAAGGAGGCCGAAGATCGTTTGTTGGCATACCAAGCGGGCGAAATCGGCACGGTCGACGCGGAGTTGGTATTCGCTGAACTTGGCAAGAAAATTTGAAAATTGGTTTTCTGTTGCCGGCAAGGCGCGAGCTCATTGACGCTGTCCAATATTACAATGCACGGCGATCTCGTCTGGGTGATGAATTTCGCGACGAAACGTGGGCGACCATCGAGCGCATCAGAAAATTTCCCCTAGCATGGCATCCATTAGGCGGCGCGATTTGAGTGGGCAAGAAACAGCGTCGACGTTAATTTTTGGGAGGCAATATGAGTCTGATCAAAAACCCTGTTAAATGGTCTGATGGCCTTGTTGGCAGCTGGGGTTTATTTGCAGGCACAGCGGTGGGGCTGGTGGTTTTTACCGGCGTCTTTATTTCCATTACCGCCAATGGCGGGCTGAGTGGATCAATCCTTACGGTCGCAATCTTGGCGACTTGGCAAGTGATGATGTTGTACGCGATACGGCGGTTGTTGATGCGCGTTGAGGGGCAGGAAATCACGCCGCTGCAATTAAAGCGTCATACACAAATAGGCATTGTCTTGTTTGTGCTGGTTGGAATTGTTGTTGCCGTTAAACTCTTTTCGGGATATTTGCCCTGAAAAGCGTTTGACGCATCATCCCTTTGTAGAGCGTCGCAACAAGGCTGGCTCCAAATTAATAAACAGAACGGACCACGAAGCCGATGCCAATAAAAATTCTCAAGTCGGCATTTTTTACTTTTGTTGCAGCGTTCCTTGCCAGTTTGCTGATTACTATCGATAACGCAGTTTCGTTGTCCGTATTGCGGCAATTAGAGCTTGGGTTCATCAGCACTTTTATTTTTACGTTTCTCTCGATGGCAATTTCCGGGTATGCGATTGGCCTCGCGATGATGTGGTTAAGCCACCGAAATGCAATTTGGCTAGTAGTGATTGGTAGCCTTTCATTCATCTATTACGCTTTTGGGATTGGTCGATGGACCGAAAATCCTGATGCGATATGGTGGATGCCAATAATTAATTTGACTGATCCGATATTCAGGTCATGGTTGGCAATTGTGCTGGGGTTATATTTGGTCGACCGCTTCTATAATCCCACGATGAGGCAACGCAATTTCCAGGTTTTCAATATGACGCCGCCTCCGGCTGATTGGCCAAGGCTATCGTCATCGATTTATTACAACAACGCCGGGCAGATGATTGACTGGCTGACAAAGGCGTTCGGCTTCAAGGTGCGTATTCGCATTGATGGTGACAATGGGCAGGTGGAACACAGTGAACTTGAATACGGCGAAGCGCTCATTATGGTGAGCGATACCCGCGGCGAGAAAGCGAAGAAATTTGCGGTGAATTTTCTCAGCCCAATAGACGCAAATGGCACAACCCAATCGATCATGATATTTGTGGACGATGTTGATGCCCATTGCAAACAGGCGCGAGAAGCTGGAGCGACCATCGTCGCCGAACCAGAACTGTACGACTATGGCGCAGATTATTGGTCAGATCGATCGTACGGCGTACTCGATCCAGAGAATCGTTTGTGGTGGTTTACAACTCGCATTCGAGACAGGCCGACGTAGGGTGGGCAAAACCTAGTGTGCCCGCCGTCGATTTTAATTAATTGTCCGGACTGGAATTTTGCCACCGCGTCGACAGAGCGACGCTACCCAACCAAACCAAACCTGCCCAGCCTACGCCGACTGCAACAAAGGGCGTCGTTTACACCCCACAAGGTGCTTGTTTTTTGCGCGCCACAAACACGCCTTTTTTCTTGTTTTTGGTGACGTTGTCCCAGGCAAAACACTGGCCGTTCATGGCCACGTAAATTCCCGCCGGCAATACCTGTGCGTAGGCGAGGGCACTGCCAAGATTAAACAGCCCGTCGGACGAGCCAAATTTATACGGCACCATCGCTCCGGTGAGGATCACGGTTTTGTTTTTCACCAAGGGCGCGAGGTAGCGCGCCGTCTCTTCCATGGTGTCGGTGCCGTGGGTGATGACAATCGCCGTTTCCTTGGCCGTTTTGCACGCCTTGACGATGATGTCGCGATCGGCATCGGTCATAAACAAGCTGTCCTTCATCATTAACGTTTCCACTCGTGTGGTCAGCAATGATCGTGCCAGCGTGAGCATTTCCGGTACGTGGGTTTTTTTGAAAAACAATTCGCCGTTGAGTTCGTTGTATTCTTTGTCGAAGGTGCCACCAGTGATGAGAACCGCTATTTTCATAGGAAAAGTTTTTAATTAAATTCGGGTTTGATTACGGATTCGAACGACTATTTGAAATGATCGGCGGAGCAATCGCCTGTTCACTAGTACCAAGGCTTGTCGAGTTTTTCGGTGGCGTGAGCTCGAATCACAGCGGGCCGTTGACGCATCATTGTTAGAAATTTTGCCAGGTGCGGGCGGTTACGCGCCGGGTGGGGCATGTTGCGTGTCCAGCGACACATCATGAATAGAAAAATGTCAGCGATGGTGTATTGGGCACCAAGTAAAAACGGCCCGCCGGATTGGGCCAATTGGGTATCGAGAATATCGAGCATCGGCATCACGCGTGATGTGGCATTGGTTTTGATTAACTCGGCGTGTGGGCCACCCAATCGATCCGGATAAAAGTAATGCAGCAATTCGGCTTGGACCGTATTGGTTAGATAAATCAACCAGCGATAACACTGCGCCCGCGCCGCACTTTGCAACGGCGGAATCAGATCGGCTTCAGGATATTTGTCTGCCAAATACAGGCAGATGGCCGCCGTCTCACCGAGCATCACGTCACCATCAACCAACGCGGGGATAAGACCAGCCGGATTGATGGTCAGATAGTCTTTTGATTTGTGTTGCTCGTTGTCTCGATCAACCAGCACCAATTCAAACGGCGCGCCAATTTCTTCCAGCAAAATATGCGGTGCCAGGCTGGCATTGCTCGGGTAGTAATAAAGTTTGCAGGTCATTTAGTTGCCATCGTAAGCGAGAAAGTTTGCGCTGCTGGAATGCCATGAGGCAAAGGTTGCTTTTTCAGCGGAGGGTTTGGGCGGAGCGGGAATCAACCGAACCTCCCAACTGGTGATGACGCCTTGGCTCAAGGCATCGATGTCAGGCAATTTTGCACATTGTTCGTCGCGTTTGCTGCGCTCTTCGGTGCCATTGCACAACTGCACCAGTGGGTCGGTTGGTTTTATGCGCTGATCGCGATGCATAAACCGCATCAGGCCGGCTTTGTTTTCCAGTTTGATAAATTTATTGACGAATTCCTCGCTCATTTTGCCGTCGGTCATGGTCACAAAATAATCAGCCGTGCGTTTTAAATTCAAGGTCTTGGTGATCTTGTTATAGCTGCCGTGATATCCCAAAACGTGTTGGCGGTTGGTATCGCCGGCGGTGGCATATTGCCGGGACACGCCACCGAGAAACATATTGGCGCACGCTGACGAACACCGTCCTGACACCACGGTGGCCAATTTGCGTTGACGAATATCGTTGCCGATTTTGCGACCGGCACCGGAGTCACCGCCACCACTGTCGTGCAACACAATGATGGTGATTTCTTTGTCATATCGGCTCATCGCTTCTTCCCACATTTGCCAATCGTTTGGCACCACGCTGCCACCCAAATACAACAGGGGTGGTGCCGCGTGAAAGCTCATTGCCTGCGCCGTCGCACTCAGCGTGCAGGCAACACCGATTGCAAATAATGTTGCGACGGACTTCGTTTTGCTCATGCGTCGACCAGGCCTTTTTTCTTCAGCATCGGTTCAACGGTGGGTGCACGGCCACGAAACGCTTCGTACGCTTTCATCGGCAACATGGTACTGCCGCTCGAATAAATGAATTTCAACAGGCGTTGTGCGGTGGCCGCGTCGAATGGGTTGCCAGCCTCGGTAAACGCATCATAAGCATCGGCATCCAACACTTCCGCCCACAGGTATACGTAATAGGCGGCGGCATAACTCGAGCCCGAGAATAAGTGCGAAAAGTGCGGCAACCGGTGGCGCAGATAAAGTTGTTTTGGCATATTCATCGCCGCCAGTTGCTCTGTCTCAAATTTTGTCAGGTCAAGGCCAGTCATGTCAGTCTTGGCGTGCAAATTCATGTCGACCAATGCGGATGCGCTGAAGGTGGCGGCGTCAAAACCCTGATTAAAGGTGCGCGCCAATTTCATCTTGGCGATGAGGGCGTCGGGGATGGCCTCGTTGGTTTCAATATGCCGCGCGTGTTTTTTCAACACTTCCGGCTCCGGCAACCAATGTTCAAATAATTGTGAGGGCAACTCCACAAAGTCGCGCAACACACTGGTGCCGGACAATCGTTCGTAATGCACATTCGACATCATGCCGTGCAAACCGTGGCCGAATTCATGGAATAAAGTGCGGGCATCGTCAAACGAAAGCAGCGTAGGCTCGCCGGGTGCGCCTTTGGCGAAATTATTGTTGTTGGCGATGATGGGAATGATTTCGCCATCAATCCGGCTTTGCATCCGGTAGGCGCTCATCCACGCGCCGCCGCGTTTGCTGGCACGGGCAAAATTGTCATGCAGAAAAATCGCGATGGTTTTGCCAGCGGCATTTTTGACTTCGTAGGCTTGCACGTCCGGGTGGTAGGCAACAATGTCGGTGCGTAGCGTGAAGGTGATGCCAAACAATTTATTGGCACAGTCAAACGCGGCATCGGTCATTCGCGCCAATGAAAAGTAGGGTTTAACCACGGCTTCGTCAAAGTCATAGCGCGATTTGCGGACCTTTTCGGCGTAGTAAAACCAATCCCACGCTTCGATGGTGATGTTGTCACCGTTGGCGGTGGCGGTGTCTTGCAAATCAGACGCCTCAATGCGCGCACGGGCGCTGCTGCGCGTCCAAACTTTGTTGAGCAAATCAAACACCGCTTGTTGGCTACCGGCCATGGTGTCGGCCAGGGCGTAGTCGGCAAAATTGCTGTGGCCGTGTAACTGCGCCTGTTCAAGGCGCAAGTTCATGATTTCGACCGCGACTAGTTTATTGTCGCGCGTGTTGTCGTCACCATTGTCTCTGTCGTGAAATTCACCACGGGTGATCCACGCCTTGAATGCCTGTTCCCGTAAATCGCGCCGGGTGGAGAACGTTAAAAACGGCACAATGTGTGAACGTGAAATGGTGATCAAGTGTCCACCATTAATGCCGCGTTCAATGGCCGCTTGTTTGGACGCCGCCAACACAAACGGCGGCAGTCCGGCGGTTTCCTCTTTAGTGCGCAATATCAATTGATACTCGCCTTCATCGGCCAACACGTTTTGGCTGAAGCGGGTATTCAGTTCGGCGAGTTTTTCCATGATTTCGCCGTAACGTTTTTTTGCCGCAGGTGAAAGCTTGGCACCGGCGCGTACAAAATCGAGGTGAATACGTTCAGTCAAACGAATTTGTTCGGCGTTCAGACCAAGGTCGGCACGCTGGTTGTAGACACTATCGATACGACTGAACAGGGTGGCATGGGTATAGATGGCATTCTCATGTGCCGCAACCGGGCCGGCCAGCGCGCGTTCAGCGGCTTGCAGCGCGGGAGAAGTCTCGGATGACGTCAGATTTGAAAAAACCCGATCAACGCGTTGGTACAAACGGCCGCTGCGATCAAACGCCGCCAGGGTATTTTCAAATGTGGGGGCGTCAGGATTGTCGGCAATGGCATCCAATTCGGCGCGGTGCTCGGCCAGGGCGATTTGATAGGCGGGCTCAAAGTGGCTGGGCTGGATGTCGGCAAACGGCGCGATGCCAAACGGGGTATTCCATTCAACAAGCAGGGGATTGGCGACGGCGGCGATATTGGTGTCCATGACAGGCTTTCAATTCTAAAGTGTCCGTCATTTTAGCAAATCAATATCGTCTCCAGTCATTGACCTGGTTGGCTCGTTAGAAATTGAAGTGTTTAACAGCACATTTGCCGCATGCGATTACGCCGCTTGGCGGGCGTGGTGTTAATTTGGTCGGCTAATTCGCCATTTTGCGTGCGGACGGTGTGCAATAGACGGACGGAGGGAGGATGGCACGTTATTATTGCCTGCAATGAATTTTTGAATGCATCACGGTTAGCGGAAAAAATACCCAATCATGCTGAACAAATTTATAGAAGCTGTTGCATTTCAGCCGCAAGGTGAGCCGGTGGGCAACTTGAGTCTTGGTCGGGGCGCGGTCGAGGGCCAGGCCGTGTATGTGGCCATAATTGAAAACAAAACCGCGTCCGGTGCCTTGGGCGTGCGGGAGTGTGACCGGCTTGCCAGTTTGTTTAAAATCGTCGCCGCCACCCGCGCGCCAATGATTATGTGGCTTGATTCGGCCGGCGCACGCGTCTCTGAGGGCCTGCCGGCGCTGGGTGCATTCCGTCGCATGATGGCCGCCGCGCTCAAAGCGAGTGCCGCAGGCGCGCCGATGGCCTGTGTACTGGGAACCCATTGTTATGGTGGTGCCAGTATGCTGGCGGCACTGTGTGACCGGCGTTATTTTAATGAACATTCCAAATTGGCGATGTCCGGCCCGTCAATACTGGCGGCAGCGGCGGGAATGTCTGCATTGGACGATGCCTTTCGCGCCATTGCCGACGTGACCATCGGCACAACCGGCCGGCTAAAAATTGATCCGGGCCATTTACCGTTTGACGGTCAGCTTGTATTGCCCGCATCAACTTTCCCGCAGACGCGCCATCAAATGCTTGGCGAACGGTTGGCCACGGCAAAATTGGTTGCGCGGGGCGCAAACGAATCGGTTGTGCGCAAAGATTTAACGGCGTTGTATCCGGGCGGGTATAGCATTAATGAAGTGAATGGGGTGACGCAGGGGACGGCGCGGGGCGGTGACATCACCGTGATTGGCAGTATTGACCGACAGCCAATGACGGCGGCACGCGCCCACGCATTGGCGGCATTGGTTTGGAAAATGGCCGACCGATCGAATCCGACCAGCCAACCAGTCGCCTGTCTGCATGTGTTGGTTGATTGTGATACCCATTCATCGTCGCTTGATGATGAAAAAGTCATGCTGTCGTTGTATTTGATTGATCTGGCAGAGGCGTTGTTCGCATTGCAACGCGGCGGCACGGTGATTCACACCATTGTGCTCGGCAAACTGGGTGGCGGCATTTATGTGGCGCTGGCTTCGGCATCGAGTGAGGTGAATTTGGTTTACGGTACTGAGATACAGTTGTTGCCGGGTAAGGCGATTGCCGCGATTCTGGGTGATTCGGCAAGTATCACGCCGGAATTTGTTGATTATGTGCACGCCGGTGTGGCCGAACATGAGCTTAAAATCGGTGTGGTTTAATGGGATTGTTGATTGAAAACCATAGCTGAATTGAAAGGGATTTTAGATGTTGAAAGTGGCTGAGGTTTCCACACTCACGGTCGAATCCATACGTGGTCTGCTTGATACTTTATATACACGCATCCCACTCAAGTTGTGGATGGTCACGACGGTTAATGACGACGATTGGACTATTGTTTATGCGCACAATCGTGGTTATGACGCTGATGAAGGCACGGTGTTGTCGTGGCGGGAGTCATTTTGTTGTCGCATGATGAAAGGCGAGGGGCCACAATTTGCCACCCACGTTGATGAATGCGCGGCGTACATCAATGCGCCCATCGGCAAAAAAATGCCCATCAAGGCCTATGTCGGTGTGCCGTTGTTTGATGACAATGAACAATTAATTGGCACACTGTGCGGCATCGACCCGGAGCCGGATGTGACCGGCATCCGATCCGGCGAGGCATTGGTCAGGCAAACAGCTGCGCTGGTTGGTCGCTTGATATCAATGGAAATGCAGATTTCCAATCAACGCAATCTGGCCGGAAAATGGTCGGACGCGGCACATCGCGATGTACTGACCGGACTGCTAAACCGGCGCGGGTGGGATCAAGTCATCGCGCAGACGATTGCGCAAAAAAGTCATGAGATTCATGGTGTGATCATTTGTGACCTTGACTGCTTAAAGGAAATAAACGATCGCGACGGTCATCCCGCGGGCGATCTGCTCATTCAACGTATTGCCAGTGTCCTGACTGTTTCCATGCGCGGGCAGGATGTGGTGGCGCGTTTAGGTGGCGATGAGTTTGGCATATTGTTGCGTTGTGATGACCAAAGTATGGTGAATGCCGTGCGCAATCGTATTGAATGTGAATTGGCCCAGACTGGAATTGCCGCTTCGACCGGCATTGCCACCGTCCCGCCGGAGTCAACACTGGCGGCGGCATTTTTGGCGGCAGACACTATGATGATGGCGCAGAAAGCCGCAAAAAAAGCTGTTCAATAAAATATGCGCGCCATTTGTATGCGGCTGCGATGGCCATCGTCACGGCGCTGTATATTTTCCACCGATACTTCACAACACGTCTGACAAGATCGCGCCCTATCAATGAATTTATTTGCATTATTTCAACGCCACTTCCCAGCTGATCGTGCGCAGCCATTTCTCGAGACTGAATCGGGTCGGGTTGTCAGTTTTGCCGAGTTAGAAGACACCACCGCGCGGTACGCCGGATTGATCACGTCGTTGGGCGTAAAACCCGGCGACCGGGTGGCGGTGCAGGTCGAAAAATCGGTTGAAGCGATGATGTTGTATCTGGCATGTTTGCGTGCCGGTGCGGTGTACCTGCCGCTGAATAGCGCCTATCGTGAAAGTGAAGTCGGCTACTTTCTGGGTGACGCCAAGCCCGTCATTTTTGTGCATGCCAGCAAGGATCAGGATTGGGCGCAACGGTTGTGTGGTTCGCTGAGTATCCCGCATCTGTTCAGCATGGATGCGGATGAAAAAGTGCAAGCAGGCAGCGGAGATTGGCACAAAAATGCCTGGAAAACCGCTCCCCTGCTGGAGGTGGTCGAAAGGGCGGACGACGATCTGGCGGCCATCCTCTATACCTCAGGCACCACCGGTCGCAGCAAGGGTGCGATGTTGACCCACAAAAATTTGTCGTCCAATGCCGAAGTGTTGCATCGTTATTGGGGTTTCAAGGCGGGTGATGTGTTGTTGCATACCTTGCCCCTGTTTCATGTGCACGGATTGTTTGTTGCGCTCAATACCATTTTGTTGAACGGTGGCAGGATGATTTTCCATAGCCGTTTTGACGCACCCGCAGCAATACTAGCGCTGCAACACGCCACTGTGTTTATGGGGGTGCCGACCTATTACACGCGCTTGTTGGCCGAGCCAACATTTGGTTTGGAGACTTGCAAAAATATGCGTTTGTTTGTGTCCGGTTCGGCCCCGTTGTTGCCGGAAACCTTTGACGAATTTCATACCCGCACGGCACACACCATTCTCGAACGTTACGGTATGACCGAGACCGGCATGATTACCTCCAATCCGTATTATTTTTCGGATGGCAAACGGCGTGGTGGCACGGTGGGGTTTCCACTGCCCGGTGTGGACGTACGGATCATGCTCGACGATGGCAATGTGGCGAAGGCGGATGAAGTTGGCCACTTGCAATTAAAAGGTCCGAATGTATTGGCTGGATATTGGCAAATGCCGGAAAAAACCGCGGAAGAATTTACCGACGATGGGTTTTTCAAAACGGGTGACATTGCCAGGCGGGATAACGATGGTTATATATCCATCGTCGGCCGCGCGAAGGATCTGGTGATATGCGGTGGATATAATGTTTATCCAAAAGAAATCGAACTGTTGCTGGATTCGCTTGACGGTGTATTGGAGAGCGCGGTGATCGGTGTGCCACACGCCGATTTTGGTGAGGCGGTGGTG
>JAYTBF010000357.1:0-6835 GCA_043737175.1 Burkholderiales bacterium | reverse complement strand
ACCCTCGACACCATGATTGGTGACGATACCTCGCTAGAGAATATAGATTTGGGCGACGAGGGGGCGGTAGTCGAAGGGGCGGCGGAAGGGCAGGCCGTCACGGACGAAATTGATGATGCACCAGTGGTGAAATACGTGCAAAAAGTATTGCTGGACGCGATCAATGGCGGTGCATCCGACATTCACTTTGAGCCATACGAAAAGTTTTATCGTATTCGTTATCGAACGGACGGCATCCTCTATGAGGTTGCGCAGCCACCGTTGGCCATAAAGGAAAAAATTGTCTCTCGTATCAAGGTGATTTCCAAGTTGGACATTTCTGAGAAGAGAATTCCGCAGGACGGCCGCATGAAATTACGCTTGTCAGCCACGCGGGCGATCGATTTTCGTGTGTCCACGCTGCCGACCATGTTTGGTGAAAAAATTTGTATGCGTATTCTCGATCCGTCGAGCGCGACGCTCGGTATTGAGGCGCTGGGGTACGACCCCGAACAAAAAGAAGCGCTGCTGCATGCGATTGGTCGCCCATACGGAATGGTGCTGGTAACAGGGCCGACCGGCTCCGGCAAAACGGTTTCGCTTTATACCTGCCTCAATATCCTCAATAAACCCGGTATCAACATCTCGACTGCGGAAGATCCGTGCGAGATTAACCTGCCCGGCATTAATCAGGTCAATGTCAACGACAAAGCGGGATTAACTTTTTCGGCGGCGTTAAAGTCATTCTTACGACAGGATCCCGACATTATTATGGTCGGTGAGATTCGCGATATTGAAACCGGTGAAATTGCCATCAAGGCTGCGCAAACCGGACACATGGTGTTGTCCACCCTGCATACCAACGACGCGCCATCAACGTTGACCCGTCTGATGAACATGGGAATCGCGCCGTTCAATATTGCCACCAGCGTCATTTTGATCACTGCTCAGCGATTGGCGCGCCGGCTGTGTTCGTGCAAACGGCCGCTCGATCTACCCAGGGATGTGTTGTTGCGCGCGGGGTTTAAGGACCAAGAGTTGGACGGATCATGGCAGCTTTATGGGCCGGTCGGATGTGACATATGCAAGAATAGCGGCTACAAAGGCCGTTGTGGCATTTATCAGGTGATGCCCATTACGGATGAAATGACTCGCATCATCATGAATAATGGAACGGCTATCGACATTGCCGACCAGGCAAAACGTGAGGGCGTTTCTGATCTTCGCCAATCGGGTCTTAGAAAAGTCAAAGCAGGGATGACCTCGCTGGAAGAAATTGAATCCGTCACCAATGAATAGGGTGCTTTGTCACCTGCTGTAACGAGGAGTGAACCATGGCTGCTGTTGAGAAGGCGTCAAAAGGCGTCAAAGTCTACAATTACACTTGGGAAGGTAAGGACAAGACTGGCAAATTTGTCAAGGGCGAAATGCGCGCCTCCGGCGAAAATATTGTCACCGCCACCCTGCGCCGGCAGGGCATTCAAAATGCCAAAGTTAAGAAATCTTCCAGCGGCAGTGGCAAAAAAATCACCGATCAGGATATTACGTTTTTCACCCGCCAGTTGGCGACCATGATGAAAGCCGGCGTACCACTTTTGCAGGCGTTTGACATTGTTGCTAAAGGACACAGCAACCCGTCCGTCACCCGTCTTTTATTGGATATCAAGACGGAAGTGGAAACCGGCTCGAGCCTAGCGCAGTCGTTCCGAAAATATCCGCTTTATTTTGACAATTTGTTTTGCAATCTGGTCGCGGCCGGTGAGCAGGCGGGTATTTTGGATACCTTGTTGGATCGCTTGGCGATGTATAAAGAAAAAATGCTGGCCATACGTGGCAAGATCAAGAAGGCATTGTTTTATCCGGTTTCGATTCTGGTGGTGGCATTTATCGTTACGGCCGTCATTATGATTTTTGTGATTCCGCAATTTAAAGAGTTGTTCCAAAGTTTTGGTGCCAATCTGCCGGCCCCTACGTTGATCGTCATGCAAATTTCGGAAATATTCACGGCCTATTGGTGGCTGATTTTTGGCAGCATTGGCGGAGCCTTCTGGTTATTTGCCAACGCCTTAAAACGTAGTGAAAAAATGCAATTCGCAATGGATCGACTGATGCTTAAGTTGCCGGTGGTGGGCGACTTGGTGCGCAAAGCGACCATTGCCCGCTGGACTCGGACGTTATCAACGATGTTTGCGGCAGGTGTGCCGTTGGTTGAAGCGCTGGATTCAGTGGCGGGCGCCTCAGGAAATCGGGTTTATATGCAGGCGACCAAAAGGATCCAAGCCGAGGTCTCAACCGGATCTAGTTTGACGGTGTCCATGCAAAATTCGGGCGTGTTTCCCAATATGGTTTTGCAAATGTGCTCGATTGGCGAAGAGTCAGGCTCGCTGGATGGTATGTTGAGTAAAGTGGCCGACTTTTTTGAGCGGGAAGTGGATGACGCAGTTGATGCGCTTTCGAGTTTGATGGAACCATTGATCATGGCGGTGTTGGGGGTCATTATTGGCGGCTTGGTGATTGCCATGTATCTGCCAATCTTCAAAATGGGTCAGGTTGTTTAATACAATTTGGCGGGACCTGATTTTTTGTCCTGATATTTGGATGCTGTTGACCGGATTTGAATTCGCGTCGTAACCGAGAACAATAAAAATGGAACTAATCGACGCCTTTCGTGCAAACCATTGGTTTTATATCTCCAGCCTGGCGGTGTTGGGACTGATGGTGGGTAGTTTCTTGAATGTGGTGATTCATCGCCTGCCAAAAATGATGGACGCCGACTGGAAACAGCAGTGTTTAGAATTTCTGCACCCGGAAGAAGCCGAAAAATTGTTGGTAGAGCGGCAGGCCTCCCCGGCGCCCGCCTACAACCTCATCGTTCCTCGATCGGGCTGCCCGTCGTGTGGACATCAAATCAAGGCGATCGAAAATATTCCTGTTGTGAGTTACCTTTTCCTGCGGGGGAAGTGTTCCGCCTGCAAAACCAGGATCAGCCCGCGTTATCCCATCGTTGAGGCAATCACCGGCCTGTTAACGGCATTTTTGGCGTGGAAGTTTGGTGTATCGATTGCTGCCGCCTGTGCCATTGGATTTACTTGGGCGTTGATTGTGTTGACACTGATTGACGCCGATACGACTTTTCTACCGGATGATATTACGCTGCCGTTGTTATGGGCGGGCTTGATCGTAAACGTTTTTGGCACGTTTGCATCCTTGCCATCGGCAGTGTTTGGTGCGGTGGCCGGATATTTGTCATTGTGGTCGGTGTATTGGCTGTTTAAGTTGACCACCGGCAAAGAGGGCATGGGTTACGGTGACTTTAAATTGTTGGCGGCAATTGGTGCATGGTTGGGTTGGCAAATGTTGGGGCAGGTGATTTTGCTGTCAGCCGCGGTTGGTGCGGTAGTCGGCATTGTTGGAATTGTGATTTACGGTCGCGAACGGGGTGCAAAAATTCCCTTTGGCCCGTACCTGGCAACAGCCGGCTTTATTGCATTGTTATGGGGCAGTGAAATCAATCGCTGGTATTGGAGCCTTGGCCGGACATGATGGCGCATCGATGAAGGTGGTCGGAATAACGGGCGGCATCGGCTGTGGCAAGTCGGCGGCGTCGGCGATGTTTGCCACGCTAGGTGTTGTGGTTGTTGATACGGATGAAATTGCGCGGCAGTTGACTGGAGTTGGCGGCGACGCAAATCAAACGATTGCGGCGGAATTTGGCAGCATCATGTTGGATGAAAACGGTGCGATGGATCGTGAAAAGATGCGCGGGCTGGTATTTGACGACCCGACAGTGAGGCACCGATTGGAGAAGATCTTGCATCCAATGATTTTCGAACGTTCACAATCGACGTTGGCAGAAAGCGGCGCTGGCAGCCCATATGCCATTCTGGCTATTCCCCTGCTTTTTGAACGACGATCATTTATGCCAATATTGTGGCGGACGCTGGCAATCGATTGTCCGCTTGAGTCCCAACTGACTCGGGTAAACGATCGGTCTGGACTGGATCGTGACGCCATCATGAAAGTGATCGGTGCCCAGGTGCCACGCGCGATCCGACTGCAATTGGCAGACGATGTTATTTATAACAATGGCACCATTGCCGATCTTCGTTTGCAGGTCAGTCAGTTTCACGGACGTTATATGCAGGCAATCGGCAACAGTCCGGAGGCTGAATGGCGCACTTAATTTGCGAACATCGTTGTGTTGGTTCACAATGTCGCCGAGTCGGCCGGGTATGCTGGTCGGCAAAACCATTGCCTAAGCCGTGATTACCTACGAATACCCGTTAAATGAACGCATTCGCACTTTGCTTCGGCTCGAAGATTTATTCGACCGCGTTGCGTTTTTTTGCGCCAAAGACACCCGTCTTGACCATCAAGCGGCGCTGATTGGGATATTTGAAATTCTTGAGGTGTCGAGCCGCGGAGACTTAAAGTCAGACCTATTGCAGGAATTGGATCGGCAGCGCTTATTTTTAGAGGCGCTGCGAGATAACCCGGCGATATCAATCGAAAAACTCGATACGGTTGTGGATGAAATTGAGGCGGCGTTTGCAGCCTTATTGGCCTCGGCTGGAAAAACCGGCCAATCATTGCGCGAAAACGAATGGCTCATGACCATTAAACAACGTGCGGCGATTCCAGGCGGTACCTGTGAGTTCGATTTGCCGTCATATCATCATTGGTTGCACCGTCCTGATGCCGAGCGCAGGCAGGATTTGCACACGTGGCTGGAGCCAATTGCCGGAATTGGCGTTGCGTTGCGAATTGTCCTTCGAGTATTGCGGGAAAGCGGTAAAACTTTGACATTGACCGCGTATGGCGGCGTATTTCAGCAAATGCCCATGGAGCGTGCGGCGCATATGTTGCGCCTGACCATTGCCGACGATTTGCCGTCTGTGCCGGAAATCAGCGCCAATAAATATGCGTTAAATATTCGCTTTATCCTTCCTGGAAGCGTGCAACGAACCAAGGTCTACGACAAAGATGTTGAATTTGATCTCGCTTATTGCAATTTGTAGCGGCAAATTCACCCCATCGATACATCCGGACCACGTCGTTTTCGACTTTTGGACGCCACAGTATTTCTTCACCCTCATTTTGTCGCTTAAAAATGTCTGACCTCACATTAAAGTCTGCAAAAAAAGTGCCATGCCCACAATGCGGCGAATTGGCGGTGTATCACTCTTCCAACCCATTTCGGCCGTTTTGCTGCGAGCGCTGCAAGTTAATTGATCTGGGCGCATGGGCAGATGACTCCTACGTCATCGCGGGTGCACTGACTGATATATCGGCTCTGGATGAAGACCCAAATGGATTGTCGGCGGATGTTGGCAAAAACCTGCAATAGGTTTTTCTCACGCTGAATCATTTGATTGCAAGGTGACGACAATGTCCGTTGTCAATTGTCGGTGACTTCAACTTGAAAATCGGCATACGCGTTGTTAGGCGTGAAAAAACCGGCCCCTATGCCGATTTCTACTTGCTCCCGTCGGTGTCGCTGCGATAAAATAGTCGCCTGTTGTTGACGGCATAATTTGGTGAAAATGCCGACAATTACTGCGATTACCCATAGAGTTGACTCGGGTAAAACCTGCCAGCCCCTTGTTGTTCCTTGAATTCAAATGTGTTTTTGGTAAATCAGGCCAAAACAATCCCTTATAATGTCGGGGGTTATTTTGGCTATGAAAGTTTAAGCCCAAGTTTTAAGCCCAAGTCGCCCAGTGGTCAGACCGCGCCCTTTACGGCGTGCGTCAGGCAGCAGAATTGCCGGCTGACGTAACAAATAATGCAAGTGCAAACAATTTACGAGAAATGAAAATGTCCATGAACACCATGAATATTCGCAATGTCGCGCCAAGACTTCACCGTTTTGTGTCGGTGATGTTGGCCGCGCTGGTTGCAATGATGCTGAGTCCGTTAACGGTGTTTGCGGCATACGACGTCAATATCCCCCCGCCAGCGACTTCGATTGCCACCCAGATTTATGGACTGCACATGTACATTTTGTACTTTTGCGCGGTCATTTTTGTCGCCGTATTCGCGGTTATGTTTTATTCTATTTTCAAATTCAGAAAATCCAAAGGCGCCAAAGCCGACGTTCATTTCCATGAAAGCACGTTGATTGAAATTATTTGGACCATCATCCCGTTTTTTATTTTGCTATTTATGGCAATTCCGGCGACTAAGTCGGTGCTCGACATGAAGGACACCTCCAATCCTGATTTGACCATTAAGGTCACAGGTTTCCAGTGGGGCTGGCGCTACGATTACGCAGCGGATGACTTTGGTTTCTACTCGAATTTATCAACACCGTGGAGCCAAATCGGTCAGCCGGATGATAAGGCGACTGAAGTAAAAGGCAGCGACTATTTGTTGGAGGTCGATCACGCCTTGGTGGTGCCGGTTGGTAAACGTGTGCGTTTGCTGATTACCTCAAATGACGTTATTCACGGCTGGTATGTTCCGCAGCTCGGGATTAACCAATATGGAATTCCCGGATTCATCAAGGACGCTTGGTTCAAGGCGGACCGAGTCGGCACATTCAAGGGGCAATGTAGCCAGATTTGCGGCAAGCTGCATGGTTATATGCCTATTACCGTGATTGTGAAATCCGAGGCCGACTATGCGGCATGGTTGGTGGAATCAAAGGCCAAGTGGGGCGCCAAAAAACACGGAGCCGCCGCTGATGCGGGCGAGGACTACACCAAGGTCTACACGGTTGCCGAATTGAAGTCGGCCGGCGAAAAAATTTATGCAAGCAACTGTGCCGCCTGCCATCAGGCAAATGGCAAGGGAATGCCGCCAGCGTTCCCGGCATTATCTGGGTCCAAAGTCGTGCTCGGATCGGTTGATGGCC
>JAYTBF010000356.1:0-6841 GCA_043737175.1 Burkholderiales bacterium | reverse complement strand
GCACCACCAACGCCAGCGCCGCAAGATGCTGTTTGACCGTCATTTGCTCGAATGAAGAATACGCGCTGCTTCCAGCGCAAAGTAGCTGAGAATTCCATCCGCACCGGCGCGTTTAAACGCAAGCAGGGACTCCATCATGATCGCGTCGTGATCGAGCCAGCCGTTTTGTGCGGCCGCTTTTACCATCGCGTATTCACCCGACACTTGATAGGCGAAAGTGGGTGCGCCAAAGGTGTCTTTTGCCCGCCGGACAATATCCAAATAGGGCAGTCCCGGCTTCACCATCACCATGTCCGCGCCCTCTTGCAAATCCAGGGCGATTTCACGCAACGCCTCATCAGAATTGCCCGGGTCCATTTGGTAGTTTTTCTTGTTTGATTTGCCAAGCGACCCAGAGGAGCCAACGGCATCACGAAACGGCCCGTAGTACGCGCTTGCGTATTTGGCCGCATAGGCCATGATGGCAGTGTGGATGTGTCCGCCGTCGTCGAGGGCGGCACGAATCCGACCAATACGGCCATCCATCATGTCCGACGGCGCAACAATATCAACACCCGCCTCTGCATGCACAATCGCTTGTTGTTGCAAAATCATGATGGTCTCATCATTCAGAATGTAACCGTCAGCATCAATCACCCCGTCCTGACCATGCGAGGTATAGGGGTCGAGCGCAATATCGGTAATGATCCCCAACTCCGGAAAACGCGCCTTGAGCGCCCGGACCGCTTCGGGAACCAAACCGTTTGGATTGAGGGCCTCTCCTCCATTAGCTGATTTGCTGGCGGCATCGATCACCGGAAACAGAGCCAACGCAGGAACACCCAGTCGCACCGCCTCTTCACAAACCGGAAATAACGCATCGATCGACAGGCGCTCGATGCCGGGCATAGAGGCAATGGATTCGCGCCGATTGCTGCCCGCCAATATAAAAACGGGATAAATCAGGTCAGCAGCAGATAGTGATGACTCACGCACCATGTCGCGCAAGAAACTGGTTCGTCGCAGGCGGCGCATTCGCCGCTGGGGAAATTGTCCGATGTTCATATATTGACTAAATTGTATTTAAATTATTCCGTCGCCAAAGGCCCTAAAAATGCCCACGATTTAACACCATCAAGTGCAGTAGATTTCATGCTGATATTGAACTTTTACCAACCTGATCCGTCTATTTGTTTGAAGCGCTTGCGCTTCCCCGCTTCACCTCCCTGAGCGGGGCCTTGCAAAAAAGGCTTTGGGGCATAGGTTAACCCCTTTTTCCTATGCCCCTTTTCTATTCCGCCGCGCGATTACTTCATCATCTCGTCAAAATTGCCGGCACAAACAATCAGCTCATCATTTTCGCGATTTGTTTTTCCGCCTCGTCAACACCCGTTCTTTTCAAGGCAGAAAAAAGCTGTGCGGTAGCGTTGCGATTGGCCAGTCTTAGTTGATCCCGCACCCGCACCAGGGTTTGCGCCTGTTCACTCTTGCTGAGCTTATCGGCCTTGGTGAGCAAACAATGCACCGGCTTTTTTGTTGGCGCATACCAGTCAAGCAGCCGCTCATCTGTCGGCTTCAGTGGATGCCGAGCATCCATGATCAACACCAACCCTCTGAGCGCATTACGGCCGGAGACATATCCGGCCAGCGTGTCCTCCCAATGGGCCTTCACCGCCGGCGGCACCTTTGCGTAACCATATCCGGGCAAATCAACCAGCGACTTATCGCCTCCCAACGAAAAGAAATTAATCAACTGTGTGCGGCCAGGGGTTTTGGAAACAAACGCTAAACGATTGTGATTGGCCAAAGTGTTGATTGCAGATGACTTTCCGGAGTTTGAACGGCCAACAAACGCAATTTCAGCACCGATATCCGGGGGCAATTGCGCCAAGTCATGGGCGGAAGCGGTATATACAACGTTGGCAAACAGTTTCACAGGTAGGCTCGATCTAGTGTGTTGGTTTCGATTTTGCAGCCGATGGGCTAAAATGGCGCCTACCGTGCAAAAAGCGTAAAAAAGGGTTTGAAATGAAGATGAGTTGCGCAATATTGATCAAAATCTTGGCTGTAGTGACAACCATGGCAAGTGGCTCCGTATATGCCAATACTGACGCCGCGAAACCTCTCGCTAAGGTGTCCACACCAGCGCCAACCTATGCTGAACGACTGGATCGTGGCAAACAAATCGCCGGCGCCGTGTGTGTTGCCTGCCACGGACTGGACGGTTATAGCCCTATTTCAGCCAATCCAAATATTGCAGGCATGCCAGGCGAGTATATCGCCAAGCAGCTCGAACTCTATCAATCCGGCAAACGCACCAACGCAATTATGCAGGGGATGGTCGCAAACTTGTCTGCTGATGACATGAAGGCGGTTGGCTCTTACTATTATGCTCAGCGTGGTAAAACTTCAGCCGTTGCACGCAATCAGGCCATCGCCGAACGTGGTCAAACCATTTATCGGGTTGGCATCCCGGCCGCCAATGTTCCGGCCTGTTCAGGCTGCCACGGCGGGATGGGCGCGGGAATTCCTGCCCTTTATCCAAAAGTAGCCGGCCAATGGCCTGAATATTCCGTCACTCAGCTGCGAGCTTATGCTTCAGGCGAGCGTAAAAACACCCAAATGAACGCGATCGCCAGCCGTATGAAAGACGCTGATTTTGTTGCTGTTGCCGAATACATGGCTGGCATGCGCACCAATGTCGCCATGAAGGTCAAGTAGGCGGGTCGACAATAACGAATTCGCCGACTTAGACACCGATCAAATCGGTTGTCGCTCATAAAAAAGCCGCATTGTTCATGCGGCTTTTTTATTTTTACCAAATCTAATTCCAATCAAATGGCGGCTCGCAAGTTAACAGAATAGACGGCGGCGCGATTGCCACCGCCGCGTTTGGCGGCGGCCAACGCCAGCACCGCGCTCGACACCAAAGATGTCTGGTCATTGCCGTGTTCAGGGAAAAAACTGACGCCGACACTGGCGGTAATTTGTTTTTCTATTCCACCCAGCAAAATGGGTGTGGCAATCGTTTCAATCAGTTTGTTTGTCACCAATGTCACGGTCTCCACGTCAGATATTTGTGGTACCACCACCAAATACTTGTCTGCACCAAGATCGGCAAAAAAATCGGTATCCCGCAACGCGTCGCCGATTCTCACGAACAGGGATCTGAGTGCTGAATTCGCCGCAACCGCGCCCACTTCGGTACTAAAAATTTTGAAGTTGTCCAAGTCAATGAGTAGGATCGCAAAGCCGCCAAACGCCCGCTGGGTCGCTGCGTCAGCAAATCGCGCATCAAGGTGTTCAATCGCGGCCGGGCAATTTGCCAATTGAAGTAGTGAATTGCTCATAATAAAATTAAGGATATTCGGCAGAAAGTCGGCGAAACCGTGCGTAAATCATCTTTATCACTCTGATACTATAACGCTCGCTCGAATCGATGTGAGACTGGTAAGTTGGAACAACTATTGTTCCAACAGAGCAAAAACTTCGCGCGCTTGCGCCACGGTAAGGTCGATATCCGCGTCGGTGTGCATTATGGAGACAAATCCGGCCTCGAATGCGGACGGCGCCAAATACACACCCCGTTCCAGCATGGCGTGAAAAAAACGATTAAAACGTTCACGATCTGACTGCATCACATCGGCAAACGAGTTCGGTGGCGACGCCGCGAAAAACATTCCAAACATTCCGCCGAGACTCGTTGCACAAAAGATCTCCCCCGCATCCCGGGCAGCATTGGTCAATCCTTCACATAACCGATTCGTACGAGCAGACAGCGTTTCATAAAATCCGGGCACCGAAATAAGTTCGAGTGTTTTGAGCCCGGCGGCAACGGCAACCGGGTTCCCTGACAAGGTGCCAGCCTGATAAACACCGCCCAATGGTGCCATGTGCGCCATCAAATCACGTCGGCCACCAAAAGCACCAACAGGCATGCCACCGCCGATTATTTTGCCGAGCGTTGTTAAATCAGGAGTGATGCCGAAATAACCCTGCGCGCCACCTAGGCCGACGCGAAACCCGGTCATGACTTCATCAAAAATAAGAATGGTGCCATGTTGGGTACACAACGACCGCAGCGCCCGCATGTAAGCGACCGACGGTTTGACAAAATTCATATTGCCGGCAATGGGCTCGATAATGACGCACGCCAATTCTGCGCCGATCGCGGCAAAGGTCTTTTCCAACTCTGCCAGATCATTAAAGGTCAAAACAATAGTATCTGCCGCAACTGCGGCCGGCACGCCAGCGGAGCTGGGATTGCCGAATGTCAGCGCGCCCGATCCCGCCTTAACCAGAAGTGAATCAGCATGACCGTGGTAACAACCTTCAAATTTAACAATCTTATTCCGTCCCGTTGCGCCGCGTGCCAAACGAATGGCGCTCATGGTCGCTTCTGTGCCGGAGCTCACCAACCGCACCTGCTCTAGAGAAGGCAAAAGGCGGCACAACATTTCTGCCATTTTGAGTTCCGCCTCGGTTGGCGCGCCAAAACTCAATCCATCAACAGCGCTGGCCTGCACGGCGGCAACGACCTGCGGATGGGCGTGGCCAACAATGGCCGGGCCCCATGAGCCGACATAATCAATGTATCGATTGCCGTCGACATCCCACAAATAGGCACCTTGCCCTTTTTTGAAAAAAATTGGCGTGCCACCGACCGACCGAAAAGCACGCACCGGCGAGTTGACGCCGCCAGGAATGATCCGTTGTGATTTTTCGAACAAGGCGTGGCTATTAGTAAATTTGATATTGATTGACATTCAATTAATTTTTTAAAATAGTTGGTTGAATTCTTTAACACGGGTGGTAATGCTGTCGGCACCCACATCTTGAGGGAAAACGCCTGTAATCACCGCCAACGCGTTGGCGCCTGCTTGAATTATAGAATTTGCGTTGCTGCGCGTTATACCGCCAATGGCCACAATGGGCACATTAAACAATGCATTGGCATCAACAATAACCTGCAAACCAGTCGCTACTGCATTCGGTTTAGTCTGAGACACAAACATGCTGCCAAAGGCAATGTAATCGGCACCCGCCGCGACAGCAATTTGTGCGCGCGGCAAGTCACCATAACACGACACCCCGACTATAAATTGCTCGCCATTTTTTTTCTTCGCCAAGAGGATTTTTTCGCAAAGTTGCTCCAATGGCACGTCGTCCCGGCCCCAATGCACGCCATCCGCGCCAATAGTTATGGCCAATTCCAGATCGTCATTGACTATAAATATTGCGCCCGCTGCCTTTGTCAGCCGGCAGAGTCGACCAGCCTCTACGACCTGCGCCTTTGGTGCCGTGGATTTTCTGCGGTATTGAATCAAACGCACGCCGGCCTGTAACGCCTCACCGACCATCAAATCCAACTGGATACCATCGACGTGCTCGGGCGTGATGACATATAAGCCACGGATTTTGTCGACTGCAAAACTGTTGTTCCAACCAGCCATCACCCGTACACTCAATGATGCGACTTGGGTGGATCGACTTCGACAATGGTCGCGTCTGAGTCATCCGCTCCTGCTGTTCCGTCGGCAGTTGTAGGTTCGCCTGCACGGTCAACATCATCCTCATCTCGCGCCCAAAACATGCGGTCTGGAATATGTTGGCCCATTCCCGGCCGAAATCCGAATTTCAACGTTTGCCAGGTGTACTCTTGCGCCTCGCGCACCGCCTCCTCAATATCCATGCCGCGCGCGATTGTTGCCGCTAGTGCCGACGCGAGTGTGCAACCAGAGCCGTGGTAGCTGCCTGGCAGTCGCTGCCACCGGTCGGCCCGCATGACGCCACGATCACCATAGAGGGTGTTGATCACCTCCAACGTTGCGTCGTGTGTGCCGGTCACCAGCACATATTCCGCGCCAAGATCAGTCAATCGCCTCGCCAAACGTTCATGGCTCATTTCTTCATCATCGTCATTTAACGCCATCAGGCGACGCAATTCAGGCGAATTCGGCGTAATCACCGTGGTTTGCGGAATAATCATTTCTCGCATCGCGTCCAGCGCTTCTTCATCGGCAAATTCATCACCCCGCGCCGACGACAAAACCGGATCAAAAATAAGCGGGATTTCTGGATAGTCTGAAACAATTTCAGCAATTGCCGCAATGTTTTCGGCGCTTCCCATAACCCCCAGTTTAAATGCGGCAATCGGAATATCTTCCAAAATCGCCCGGGCCTGATCTGACACCCAATCTGCATCGATCGCCTGTATTCCCTCAACGCCGGAGGTGTTTTGCACGGTAATAGCCGTAATCACCGACAGCGGGTGACAACCCATACTGGCCAAGGTCAGGAGATCGGCCTGCAAGCCGGCACCGCCGGAGGGATCACTTGCGGCAAAAGTCAATACTGCTGGAGGGGATTTGTACAAATTGGACATTAATTTGGTCAATGGAAAAAATGCACCTTTGTCACGGGCAAGTTCAAAAGCGCAGATCAGGTCCCAAAAACGTTAAAATTTCAAGGTTCGAGAATTCTACGGTTGCATTGTATCGCCCTAACAAGGCGCGCACCGGTTTTCCTGCCAACAAATTCCCCTGGATTTTTAATGTGAGTGTTTATGACTGATGCCGCCGCCGCAACCAAAACATGGATGTGCCTTGTTTGCGGCCTGATATATGACGAGGCCGAGGGCTGGCCGGAAGATGGTATTTTGCCCAGCACCCGGTGGGAAGACGTGCCGGTTGGTTGGGCCTGCCCAGAATGTGGGGCGCGCAAAGACGATTTTGAGATGGTTGAGCTGTAATTGTTATGCTGGCCCACTAGTGTCCCAATGTTTTGTGGCTGACATGCTGTAAATATATGATTCATATGCTGATATTGCGATTTCGAGCTGTTAACGATGTCGATTTTTCGC
>JAYTBF010000355.1:0-2778 GCA_043737175.1 Burkholderiales bacterium | reverse complement strand
GCTTGGCGTAGATGGCGCGCTCGATTTCACCGATCTCGAATTGCAGGTCCTGCTGTTCGGGCTTGACGGCATAGACGGCTTTGGGTTGGCCGATGGCGTGGCGGCCCTTGCCCGCCTGAGCGTTGGTTTTACCCTTGGGCTTATCGCGCTTTTTCTGGATTTTGTCGGTGATGGCGATGACTTCCATTTTGCTGGTGTCGCGCCCGATCAGGTCGAGCTTGTTGACCATCGCATCAAAGCGGTCATCGTGCGAGCGCAGGGCTTGCAATACCTGCCACACCACTTTGTAGGTCTGGTTGTCGTTCAGCGCTTCGTGCGGTTCCACGCCTGCCGGAATCACCACCGGCAGGATGACGTAGCCGCGTTTCTTGCCGGGTGCGGTGCGCATGACGCGCCCCACGGATTGCACCACGTCCACTTGGGAGTTGCGCGGAGTGAGAAACAGCACGGCATCCAAAGCGGGAACGTCCACGCCTTCGGACAGGCAGCGCACGTTGCTCAGGATGCGGCAGGTATTTTCTGCGATTTCCGCTTTGAGCCAATCCAGTTTGGTTTCTTTCTCGCTAGCGTTCATGCTGCCATCCACGTGCTCGGCTTCGCAGTTGAGGCGGGTAATCTGCTCGAATTCTTCGGTTTCCTGATAGGCTTCGACCACGGCCTGGAACATGCGCGCAATTTGCTTGGAGCTAACCTTGTGCGTCTTGCCGCCTTTGGCCAATTCAATCACCTGACAGAAGGCCACGGCGCGCTGCATGGCTTGACCATCACCGGTCAGATCATCGGTCAATCCCTGCTTGGATAGCGCCTTCCAACAGCCGATGATTTTGGCGGCATCGTCCACCTTGAGCTGGTTGTTCTCGTCCTTCAGCAGGTTTTGCAGGCGGCGATTGATGTGCGTTTCTTCCACGGCCAGTACGATCACCTTGTAGTCCACCAGCAGGCTGCGCCGGACGGCTTCCGAGAAGGTGATGACATAAAGCTCCTTGCCGTAGAGCGTTTCATCATCCATCGAGCACAGAGCGACATTGTCTTTTTCGGCACTGGCTTTTGCCACTTCACCATAAATGCGTGGCGTGGCGGTCATGTAGAGCCGCTTGGCGGAGCGGATGTAATCACTATCGTGAACTTTGACGAAGGCGCTTTCATCCTCGCTATCGAAAGTTGCGCCAGTGGTGCGGTGCGCTTCGTCGCAGATAATCAGGTCGAAATCAGCCAGATTAAAATTGTGCTGGGCGCGGCTGATGACATCAATGGAATGGTAGGTGCTGAATACCACGCTCATGTGCTGGGCATCGTGGCGTTTGCTCATTTCAGTTGCCAGCCTTGCCGGTTCGGTGGTGGCGGGATAGCGCAATTCATGGGTGAAAGTTTGCACCGTGTCGTCGTCCTTCTTGCGCTTTTTGCCCACGTCGCTGTCGGAGCACACGGCGAAACTGTGCAGCGGGGTATCGCTTTCCTGCGTCCACTCGGTCAGGGTTTGCGATAGCAGGTTCAGGCTGGGAACGAGGAACAGTACATGCTTACCCGCGCCGGCCAACGCTTCGGCAATCTTCAGGCTGGTGAAAGTTTTACCCGTGCCGCAGGCCATAATGAGTTTGCCGCGGTCTGTGTCCGCCAATCCGCGCGTAACGGCATCCAACGCATATTTTTGATGGTCGCGCAGTTGCTTTCTGGTTTTTAACACCGGCGCTGCTTTGGACTGGTATCGACTCCAATCAATCTGGCTGTTTTCCAGATCGTGCAGGTCTATCTTGCTGACGGGCGGCTGCTGGTCGCGCAAGGCGTCTTCAGCGTGTTCGCTCCAATGATTGGTGGTGCTGACAATGATGCGGTGAGTGAATACTTTTTTGCCCGATGCGGTGAAAAAGCTATCGATGTCGCTTTTTTGCAAACGGTAATCTTCAGCGTAGAGCTTGCATTGGATGGCGTGATATTCGCCGGTGCTGGTTTTGGCGACCAGATCAATACCGGTATCGCGGCTATCCAAGCCCTGCAGCTTTGCCCATTCGCCATACGTCCAAACATCGCTGTACAGATCGCGGTAGCTGGCTTCGTTACGCAGGTAGCACAGGATGAGTTCTTCAAAGTAAGTGCCTTTTTCTCGCTCGGTTACGGCGGCGAGACGATAGCTATCGAGCAATTTTTTTAGTGCGGACATATCATGCATTCGCCATTATGGATAGGGCATCACGGTGTTGTCATCCCGCGTCAGTAAATGCATCAGTTTGGGATGGATGAACAGCTTCTCACGTCCGATGGTTCTTTCCTCAAGCACACCGATGTCTACCAGTTGCTTGAGATAGCGCGAAGCGGCTTGGCGTCCGGCGATATTTTTTTCAACCAGATTCTGAATCCGGCAGTAAGGCAGGTCGAAAATCAAATCGACTAGCTCGCGGCTGTAGATTTTTGGTGCCGCCTGCTTCACATGGGCAATTGTCAGTTCTGACAAAGTACGGATTGCGGCAATCTTTGCGGTTGTCCAGTGTGCTGTGTCTTCGATGCCTTGCAGTAAGAAGATAATCCACGGTTCCCATGCTTGGTTGCGCGTGACATCGAGCAGCAGGCGGTAATACTCGGTTTTGTTCTTGATGATGTAGCGGCTGAGGTAAAGAATCGGCAGCGTCAATAAGTCTTCCTGGATCAGATACAAGCTGTTCAGTACGCGACCCGTGCGGCCATTGCCATCGGTGAACGGGTGAATCGCCTCGAACTGGTAATGCCCGATCGCCATGCGGATAAGCGGATCGATATCGCGCTCCTCATGAAGGTAACGTTCCC
>JAYTBF010000354.1:0-6883 GCA_043737175.1 Burkholderiales bacterium | reverse complement strand
CATTCACAAACTGGTCGTGAAAACGCGCATCACCTGCCGACGTTGCACTGAGCGGATTGAGCGCAAACATTGCGTCGACGTATTTTTCGCCCAGCGCGGCAAGCTCCGCACTCGTGTTACGTGCAGAAGAAGCTGGCGCAATTGCGGTCTGCGCGAACGTCACATTCGAAACGCACACGACACCAACAAATATTTGTATTGCCAGCACGGCGCACCGATGACGGTGTGGAAATTCAGTCATTTTATTTCTTTCTCAAAACTATCAGCGCTACCATTTGGACAAAAAACTTGGACGGACTTTCATAATTGTTTTCATGCGTGGCTCTGCCTTGCTTGCCCTCGAGACAATCGAATCAACCATGCCGAACGCAGCAAAATTACGCCACAAGCACCGCAATTTTAGCTTGCCTGAAACATACGCCGAGCCAACGGCCACATTATGTAGGCAAAAAGTTGGGCTCAGAGAATTGAAGAGGCCGTGCTCGATATATTTACCAACCTAAGCCGCCAGCCGCACGATCTGATCCAAGTCCGCGCCGATTTGTTTACGCGACTCCTCAATATTGTAATCAGCTTGCAGCCCGAGCCAAAACTCTTCGCTGGTGCCGAGCGCTTTGGCAAGGCGTAGCGCAGTGATGCCGCGCTTGCCCCGCACGATCTCATTGATGCGCCCCGGCAGACCATCGTCATTTTGATGACGCAAAAAAAAACGCCGCGGACCTTAGCCCGCGGCGCCTTTGAACACTCAGATAACAATATCGGCTTAGAACGTCTTGCGAATTGTCACGCCGATGGTGCGAGGCTGGTTGGTCGCAAATCCAAGCCGTGCACGGCCGCCACGTTCCCGGTCAAACGAGAGCAGCGCCTTTTCGTCGGTGAGGTTGTTGACGTAGAGGAGTGCCGACAGTCCGCGCGCCAAATCGATGCCCGCACTGAGGTTGACGACGTTGTACTTCGGCAGTTCAAGATTGACCGTGGTTGCCGCACTCGCCGGAGCGCCCTGGAAAGGCAATCCGTGCGTGAAGGTGCGCGGGTTGTTTTCCTGATCCGACGGCTGCGTGAAGCGGCTGCCAATGTGTTGAACGGAGGCGCTGATATAGGAATCGCGTCCGCCAATGTTGAAGTAGTAGGAGAATCTGGCGGTGAACTGCAGCTCCGGGACAGACGGCAGGCGGTTGCCATCACGGATGCCACCGAGCACTGACCCGGTGCCGTCCCTGACGGTCGAATCAAACACTGCATTGACCGCAGTGCCGGAAAATCCCAACTCGATGCTGTCGGTCGGCCGCGCCGTCATTTCCAGTTCGACACCAGACGAGTGCGCCTTTGGCACGTTGAATACCACCCGTGATGAGCAAGAACCCGCATCCAGCGTAACCTGCAGATTCGTCATCTGGGTATAGAATGCCGCCGCGTTGAGAGTCAGCCCGCGATCCTGCATCTTGACACCCACCTCGTAGTTCCAAAGCGATTCGTCGCCGAACTTCTGATAGCCGCCGAAGATGGCGCGGTCTTGCGCCGTACACAGTGGCACGTTCAGCGGATCATTGACGCCGCCAAGGCGGAACCCTTTTGACGCCTGGGCATTCAAGGTCACCTTATCCGATGTCTTGTACGCAAACAGCAAGCGTGGGTTGAAGCCATCCGATTGGGTTTTGTCAAAATTGTTATTGCCGTCGGAGAACAAACCGCCTGACTTGAATCTGCGTTCTTCCTTGTAGTCGTAGAAGCGCCCACCGAGCGTCGCTGTCAGCTGTTTGGTCATGTCATAGCTGAGTTCGCCAAACAGTGCGGTCTGCTTCAAATTGTAGGGAAGGTCGGCGTTGTAGGGTGACTCCAGCGGGAAGCCATTGGCGACAGCGGCGGCCGTGCCAGCGCCGAAGCGCGCGTTCGTGGCGGCATCGTAGCCGGGGGTCGGTAGGCGCTGGGCGTAGGTGCGGTCGGTGTCGGAATAAAAGGCGCCAACCAACCATTGCAGCGGGCCCTTACCACTGGAGCTGATGCGCAATTCCTGCGTGAAGCTCTTGAATTCGGTGGTGTCGTTGAGGCGCGAGGGTAACAACACAGCGGCGGTTGGAAAGCCGAGATCAACCGACACCGAACCGGTCAGCGCACTGGCATCACGACTGACCAGAATGCTGCGATCGGTATGGGTGGTCACCGATGTCAGGTCCCAACTGCCGAAACCAAACTTGGCCGTCACATCGGCGATGGTTGTTTTGTCCTCGAACTTCTCGCGGAGCAGCAGGTATTGCTCGCGCTCTTGCAGCGTCACTGCCGGCACCGTGGTGGTAAACCGGTTGGCATACAGGTTGAATACCTCTTGACGGTTGAAACCGTCTGCAGTCACTTTCTGCGTCACCACCCGCGGCGTGATGGTCACGTCCTTGTTCGGCTGAAAGGTAAAGCTCGCCCGGCCACCGGTGCGTTCGCCGCTATTCACGTCATTGCCGCCGCCGGGGCCTTTGGCGTCGATCCACCCACCAAATTTGGTGTAATAACCGACCAGGCGCATGGCCGCAGTATCGCCCATGGGCACGTTCACCGCCGCCTTCAGGCTGCCGCCACTGCTGCCATCGGCAATTTGGCTCATGTTGCCTTCGACGGTGCCTTCGCTGATGCCCAGCTTCGCCTCATTGGTGATGTAACGAATGGTGCCGCCAATGTTGCCGGAGCCATAAAGCGTGCCTTGTGGGCCGCGCAGTGTCTCGACACGTTTGAGGTCGAACAGATCAAGATCAGGTGTGAACAGCGACATCGAAATTGCCGTTTCGTCGAGGTAAACGCCAACCTGCTCTTTGACGCCGGGCTGGTCACGGACGAGTTGCCCGGAGGACACGCCGCGGATCGCGACTTGGCTTTGCCCCGGCCCGAGATTCTGGATGGCGAGGCCGGCAATATTGCGCGACAGATCTTCAAGCGAGACCGCGCCGGACCGGCGGATGTCCTCCTCGGTCTGCGCGTTGATCGAGAATGGCACATCTTTCAAAACGGTCGCGCGCTTGGTCGCGGTGACAACGATTTGTTCGATGACTTCGGCACCCGCTTTGGCGGGCGGTGCTGGCGGGGTTGTTTGGGCGTAGGCAACATTCGCCGCGCTGATCGCCAAACCTGAATGGATAGCGAGTATTACTGCTTTTGTTATTGGACGCAATTTCATCATGTCATCATCTCCGTGATAGTGGTAGGAATGTTGCATACATTCGAGAGCAATGCTACTACAAGCGCGGCGGGTTTGTGGGCAAAAGTATCAAGCGTTGCAGATCGGGGAATTGCCCCGAAAAATTGCTTTTAACGTTGTCTTTTAGTGGTGCCCGCGCGCGATGCTTTTAGGTTTGAAGCGGTGCAGGAATTCTGGCTGGATCGGCGCTGGAAATAGAGAAAGCAGAATGAAATTAGAATGGACAAAGCGGCTTGGTTTTAAATATGAAACACCAGCAGGGGTGCGGTGTTTGCGGCAAAAATGCTTGTAAAATGACGTGAATGGTAGAGTTTTCGTTATTTTTCCAGGAAGATCTGCGCTGGCAACGTCAATTGCGAATCGACGCCTAACTGTCCGAAAACTATCGTGACCGCGAGGATTTGAAAAACGTATCTAGTGTGGCCCCTTCACCTCGAAAATATTCGTGGTCTGTCCCGAATGCTGTGATTGTTGCAAGCTGTCAAGCGCACTTTGTCGCCTGAGCAATTTGCATGAACAAGAAATGAAGCCGGATGTTGGAGTGCATTAGCGACTGCCTCGACTGCATTACAGCCTTTGTTCACATTTCCCGGTGTGGATCCCGGGCGGGTTTCTGATTTTTCGTTTGATTTCTCAGGGATAACCCCCAGTCCAAAATCACCGGCCGCATTGCCTCCCCAATGAAATAAAAACCGCCACACATCGGCGAATAAAATCTTTGCTGGCCCCCGCGGCAGGCTTTGGCACGCATTGATCGCTGTCAGTGATTCTTTGGACCGGCAGCCTTGGCGCCGAATCATGCTGACGGCGCCCTGCATCCAGACTGTCGTCCGTTTGCGAAAAATTGTCTGCCGTGGATCGTCAGCCAGTGCCGGATCTGGTGATTTGTTGGGTCAGCGCGGTTGGTATATGTGGCGCAACGTACAGACGAACTTCACGTTGAATGTGCAACATTCACCTATTCGCCTGAGGCGGCGGCCCATCTGCGCGGATCGTCCTCCCCTGCAATTTCACGCAAGGTCTTCGTATGACAAATTCCATGGCAAACCTGAAACCGCACGCGACCCTTCACAAAAACATCGTCATCACTGATCAGCAGCCCCATCATGCGCCTTCAGGGTTTTCGGACCATTTTGCATTGGGGTTCACCAAGCTGCTGCGCTGGGGTGCGGATACGTTTTTTGCCAGGCGTTATGGTCATCGCGCGATTGTGCTGGAAACAGTGGCGGCGGTTCCCGGAATGGTGGGCGGCACGATCCAGCATCTATCCTGCCTTCGGCGCATGAAGGATGACGATGGCTGGATTCGCACACTCATGGAAGAGGCGGAAAATGAACGCATGCATTTGATGACGTTCATTGAAATCGCCAAACCGACATTTTTCGAACGCTTGGTAGTGATGTTTGCACAGTGGATTTTTTATGTGGGATTTTTTATTCTGTATCTGATCTCATCGCGTACAGCACATCGTGTGGTGGGCTATTTTGAAGAAGAAGCGGTGATCAGCTACACGATGTATTTGCAGGAATTGGACGAGGGACGTTCGCCGAATGTGGCGGCCCCGGCAATTGCAAAGCATTATTGGAAAATGCCGCCGGATGCAACCTTGCGTGATGTAATTCTTCTTGTACGCGCGGATGAAGCGCATCATCGCGACATCAATCACGGATTTTCAAGCAGGCTTGCGGGTGAGCCGTTATCGGCGGTTCACATTGCTCCATATCCGGAACATGCGGACGAAATCAGAATGCATGTGTAGCTCTATCCGCGCCTGAATGTAGTCGCCGCATTTGTCGTAATCGTGTAACGCGGGTGATCGTGCGGGACACGTCGGCGCGATTGGCTCCGGCGTTAATGGTACGGGCAGGAAAAGCCCGCAGTGATGGAAAAAACGGCATTCAGGCGACGAATAACCCGGCCAAAATATGCGAAGCACTTAAGTCCGTTTTGAAATTTTTCACGTGCATAAATATTTGCAGCAGCAACAACAAGGAGTCATCATGGCAGAGCGAATTGATTTTCTGAAAGACCCACCGACCAATTTTTTTGGCGCATTCTATCCAGTTGGCTACGGCGTGCTTGCATTCCAAGAACAAAGCGACGCTGAAAAAATTAAAGCATTATTGCTCGCGGACGGCTTTGCGGAAGCAGACATCAACATCATCCCAGCCAAAGATTTGTTAAGGGCCGAGGGTGGAAGCGCAAGAGAAGTTGATGTGGTTGCCAAGGCGGTAGGTGGTGAAACACGCGACATGAAAAAACACGAAATGCTCGCGCGTGCGGGTGCCACATTTGTCATGGTTTTTGTGCCAGAAGCTGAAGACTCCGAGAAACTCTCGCACATATTAAAAACTTTCACGCCATTAACCGCCGATAAATATAACCTTCTGACAATTAGTGGCTTGTAATAGCTTAAGGAGCCTACTGTGGTAGCGACGACGCCGCGTCCGAAGTGGTTGGTGGTCACTGGCATCGCGCTGGCCGGCGTGGTTGCGTTCATCGCCATCGTTGTATTGGTTATTTTCCTGTTTGGCTGGAACTGGCTGCGAGGGCCAATTTCGAATCGGGTAAGTGCGGCAAGCGGACGAACCTTTGCAATTAACGGCGACCTCAGCGTTGCGCTCTCGCTGCAGCCGCGCCTGATCGCCAACGATGTTGTATTTGGCAATGCCGATTGGAGCCGCGAACCCCACATGGCCGATATCAAGCAAATCGAAATGACCATCAACCTGGGCAAGCTTCTCCGGGGAACACTCGAAATTCCGATGTTGGTGTTATCCAAGCCGCGTGTTTTATTTGAAACAAACCCTGCCGTTACAGTGCCGCCGAGCGCGCCGAATTGGATATTCAGCACGAGTACGCCGCCGCAGTCTCTGCCTTACATCGGCGCCCTACGCATTGATGAAGGTAACGTGGTTTACCGCGACCCCGGCCACAAAACGGATCTCACTCTGGCGGTGAAAACCTCGAGCAATAGTCTTGATAAACCTGAAGATCAGCTCTCCATAATTGGCAAGGGAATGTTCAATGGCATGCCAGCGATGATCGAGGCACATGGCGGCGCGCTATTGAGCCTTCGTACAGCACAAAACCCCTACCCAATCCGCGCAAAGGGTATCATCGGTGCCACCAAAGCGAGCGTCGACGGTGCGCTGCTGGATCCGTTGCGGCTCGCAGGTGAGCAACTGAATTTCAACATCGAGGGCAACGACCTCGCGCAACTCTATCCACTCATCGGCGTGCCGTTTCCACCAACGCCCGCTTACCGGCTCTCGGGGTTTCTGGATCACACAAATAAGGTCTGGAAATTTCGTGACTTCAAAGGGCTCGTCGGGCAAAGCGATCTCGCGGGCAAGATTGAAATAGACCGTACGCCGACGCCACAGAAACTCACCGCCACACTGACATCAAAAAAGCTGCTGATGGCAGACCTCGGCGGCTTTATCGGCGCGGATCGCGGCACCCGCCAGCCCGATACACCCCAGCCTGCCAACAAGTTGTTGCCAACCGAGCCTTTTAGTTTGGAGAAGTTACGGGCAGCCGATGTGGACGTACACGTGCGCGGTGAGAAGATCATCACCGCCCGCCTTCCGATCGAAAAAATGAGTGTGCACATAATCGTCAGCAACGGTGTGCTGACGCTTGCGCCGCTGGATTTTTGGATGGCCGGTGGTCACCTCGTGTCGCAAATTGAAATGGACG
>JAYTBF010000353.1:0-2796 GCA_043737175.1 Burkholderiales bacterium | reverse complement strand
CCACGGTGACGCTGGCCAGGCGCCTAGTTCGTCGCGAGCGGGTATGGGAGGCGCACCGGCAGCATTATTACCATCGACTCATCTTGTGTTTGGGCTGGAGTCACACCCGCACCACCCTTGCATATGGTCTGGTCATGGGGTTGGCTGCATTGCATGCCGTATTGACGTTCATGACGAATTGGTCACCCCTCTCGGACAGGGGCGCAACCGCACTCCCACCTTTCCACATAGTGGCATGGGTGTTAATATACGCTCTGCTCCTGATTGGTTTGGAGTGGCGCTTTTCAAAGAAAAAAAATAAAAGCAGCAATAAAAAGAATGAAATTTGAGATGATTACGAGGCGAAATGACATCGTTTACCATTAACGAGCGCGCCGTATTGGCTTTTGTTCACGATGTCACCATGGTCGCGATTTCGTGGGCTGCGGCAATTGAGTTATTCTTGTTGGCGAGTAGCCCCCCCGGCACCCATATTAACGGCGGTCTCTGGCTGATTCTGCTGGTCGCGATTCCCGTGCAGGCGCTGGTCGCAACCATTTTCGGGATGTATCAAGGCCTTTGGCGTTATGCCAGCCTGCCTGATGTGCAACGCATTGTCGCCACTGTCGGCGCGGGTTCGTTTGCCGTTGCCCTGACCATGTGGGTTGGCGGTTGGTTGGGCACACTGACCGCCTCACATTTTATCGTTCAGGCGTTATTGCTGATTGTATTGATGGCCGGCAGTCGCATCACCTACCGTTCGTGGAAAGAGTGGTCGTTGTACGGCAAGGCGGATGATCAAGGTACACCGGTCGTAATTTTGGGTGCCGGAGATGCCGCAGTCGGATTGCTCAAAGAGTTATTGCGCAGCCGGGATTGGCGTGTGTTGGGTTTACTTGATGATGATCCCAACAAGCGACACCGTTTGATCCACGGTATTCGTGTCATGGGCGCAATCGAAGATCTGCCGCGTATTGCACGCACCTTGAAAGTCAAACACGTCATCATTGCCATGCCATCGGTGGTGTACCAAAAACGTCGGCAGATTATTGAGGTGTGTAATCGTGCCCGCGTCACGGTATTGACCGCACCGAAATTCAGCGATTTGACGGCAACCGCCAACGCAGTGAATAAAGCGGTTTCTCCAAAGGTACGCAGGCTGTCTTTCGAAGATCTGGTCAAGCGTGAACCCATTACGCTCGACGTTGAAGGCCTGCATGATTTGTTGACCAACAAAGTGGTCATGGTCACCGGTGCGGGCGGTTCGATTGGCTCGGAGTTGTGTCGTCAGATTGCCACGTATCAGCCGTCCATGCTGGTGTTGTTTGAGCAAAACGAATTCGCGCAATACAAAATCGAACAATCGTTGCGGGATGAGTTTGAGAATTTGCCAATTGCGAGTGTGATTGGTGATGTTAAAAACGCCAAGCGTGTGAATCAAGCCATGCATCAATATTCCCCGGCGATCGTGTTCCATGCCGCGGCCTACAAACATGTGCCGTTAATGGAAGAATCAAACGCGTGGGAGGCCGTTCAAAACAATGTGTTGGGTACCTTGGTGCTGGCGCGTTCGGCCATCGAATACGGCGTGAAAAAATTTGTGCTGATCTCAACCGACAAGGCAGTGAACCCGACCAACGTGATGGGTGCCACCAAGCGGCTCTCCGAAATGGTTTGCCAGGGCTTGCAGCAGACGGGCGTGACGCGTTTTGAGATGGTGCGCTTTGGTAATGTGCTGGGCAGCGCCGGCAGTGTGATCGCGCGTTTTGAGGAGCAGATTGCACGCGGCGGGCCGGTCACGGTCACCCACCCGGAAATGGTGCGCTATTTCATGTCGATTCCAGAGGCGGCGCAATTGGTATTGCAGGCCGGTGCCATGGGCCTGGGTGGCGAAGTGTTTGTGCTCGACATGGGCGAGCCGATTCGTATTGTTGATCTCGCCCACGACATGATCCGCCTGTCGGCTTCGGCCGACGAGGAAATCAAGGTGATCTACTCGGGTCTGCGCCCCGGTGAAAAATTGTTTGAAGAACTGCTGACAGACGACGAACATACCCGCGCCACACCACACCCCAAATTGCGCGTCGCCAAGGCACGTGAAGTCAACGCAGATTTTATTGGCAAGCTCGGCGCGTGGCTGAACCAGGACAAGCTGCCGGATGATTCCGACGTGCGGCGCGATCTGAAGCGCTGGGTGCCGGAATATGTGGCACAGGTTCGCCCCAAGCTCAAATCCATATCCGGCACGGGGGAGCGGATCAAAGCATAGCCCCGGCATATTGGCTAAAAAAACCGCGACATGTTCGCGGTTTTTTATTTGAAACTCCATTGTGGGCGCGGTGTTTGTGGTGATTGTGCCGCAAACGCCTTGCCTGGCAACGAGTCTTAAATTTAGTGCTCTACTCAAAACCCTCGTCATTCCCGCGTAGTGACCAACATGCGCGGAAATCCAAGCGCGCACAGCGCGTCCCCGCGTCCCACAGGGATACACTTCGATCAAGGCGGGGATCCAGTTTCAACACAATTGGATTCCCGCCTGTACGCGGGAATGACGGTAAGTTTGAATTTATAGAAGCCCCCTAAAAAAACCGCGACACGTTCGCGGTTTTTTATTTGAAACTCCATTGTGGGCGCGGTGCTTGTGGTGAGTGTGCCGCAAACTCCGTGCCTGGCAACGAGTCTTAAATTTAGTGCTCTACTCAAAACCCTCGTCATTCCCGCGTAGGCGGGAATCCAATTTTTTAAGCATATCAATTGATTACGCAACATGGATTCCCGCCTGCGCGGGAATGACATTGCCGCATGGTTTTTAGAAGC